>JBAQYK010000110.1:0-2613 GCA_049299995.1 Candidatus Methanoperedens sp. | reverse complement strand
GGCAAGATGAATTATACAGCCTCCTGAATAAATTGACAAAAGGCAGCGCAGAGACAAAATTTTTAAAGTGATGTAAATGGATAAAAAACTAGTGACCCCCGGAGAATTTTTATCAGATGAGGTAAATCTTGCTGATGAGGGTACGTACGTTGAGGACGGTAAAGTATTCTCATCCGTCTTTGGTATTGCTTCATTGAAAAACCATATCAGGGTAGTCCCGCTTTCAGGTAAATATATACCAAGACCCGGCGACATGATTATTGGCATAGTAACCGAAGTATCTTTTTCGAACTGGATTGTGGACATCCGTTCGCCTTATGAAGGCTTGCTGCACATATCCGAGTTCCCCAGGCGAATCGAGAACACGGACATGTCCAAATATCTTACGGTCGGGGATTCGATAGTCACCCTTGTAAAGGATGTCGATCCGATCATGAAAGTTGAGTTAACCCTGAGTGACCAGAGGTCAAGGCAAATTAAAGACGGGCGCATTATCGATGTCACGCCATCCAAAGTGCCAAGACTGATTGGCAGAAGCGGTTCGATGATTGCCATGCTCAAAAACGAGACGAATTGCAACATCTTTGTCGGTCAGAATGGAAGAATATGGCTGACTGGCAGGGATAAGGATTTAGATCTGGCTGTGAAAGCTATCTTTAAGATTGAAAAGGAATCTCATATTCCGGGTCTGACTGACAGGATGACCAAGTTTTTTAAAGACGAAAAAAACAAGCCGATTAAAGAACCTGAAAAAGAACTCGCAGAAAAGGAAGAAGTTAAGATTGAAGAACCTGCTGAGGAAGAAAAACCAGCGGAGGAAGTTGTTGAAGAGGAAAAGCCAGGGGGAATTCTTGACGAACTCCTCGGCGATGATAGATAGAGGCCCCGTTAAATACGGGGTATAGAAGAGGAAGAAAGAGAAGAGGAATGTTATGACTAAACCAGAAAAGTTAATTGAAAACGGTATTCGCCTTGACGGCAGAAAACCAGATGAATTAAGACCCATCAAAATCAAGGTGGGTGTTTTGAATAGAGCAGATGGCTCATGTTATTTTGAATTCGGCGGGAACAAAGTTATAGCTGCCGTTTACGGGCCGAGGGAAGTTCACCCGAGGCACCAGCAAAAATCAACCAGCGCAGTAGTCAGGTACAGGTATAATATGGCATCGTTTTCTGTTGAAGATCGCAAGCGCCCAGGTCCTGACAGGCGAAGTATTGAAGTATCAAAGGTGAGCCGCGAGGCGCTTGAACCGGTCATATTCCAGGAATATTTCCCTCGCTCTGCCATTGATATCTTTGTGGAGGTGCTCCAGGCTGATGCGGGTACGAGAACGGCAGGAATTAACGCCGCTTCCATAGCCCTGGCAGACGCAGGCATCCCGATGAAATCCCTGGTTTCAGCATGTGCGGTTGGGAAAGTGGATGATACCCTGGTTCTTGACTTAAATAAGGACGAAGATAATTATGGGCAGGCTGATATGCCAATCGCAATGACGCCTGACGGCAAGATTACACTGCTGCAAATGGACGGTCATCTCACCAATGACGAATTCAAGGAAGGACTTGAGATGGCAAAGAAAGGATGCCTGGCTATTCATGAGATGCAGAAATCCGCCCTGGTTGATAAATATTCTTCACAAATGGGGGGTGATGTCGTTGAGTAATGAAATAATGGCTGAACTTCGTAAGGATTACATCTATAATCTTATGATTAAAGGTGAAAGAGAGGACGGGCGGGCATTTGACCAGTACAGGGAATTAACAATAGATACAAATGTCATTGACAAGGCAGAAGGTTCTGCGCGCGTGAAACTGGGGGATACGCATGTAGTCGTGGGCGTGAAAATCCAGCCAGGTACACCGTTTCCCGATACTCCTGACCAGGGAGTGATTATTACCAACCTTGAACTTATCCCGCTGGCATCACCGGTATTCGAATCAGGACCGCCAAGAGAGGATGCCATCGAACTGGCAAGAGTGGTGGACAGGGGTATCCGTGAATCCCAGTCTATTGATCTTTCCAAGTTGTGCGTAACAGCAGGGGAAAAAGTATGGATGGTTTTCATTGATGTACACGTCCTTGACGATGGCGGGAACATAATGGATGCCGCGGCGCTCGGTGGAATTGCAGCGCTTATGACCGCGAAATTACCTGCAAAACGTTTTGATCTCGGCGAGGATACGCCGGTTCCAATGAGGGACGTGCCCGTGGCTGTGACAGCTGTTGAGATAGGCGGTTCAATAATGCTTGACCCGTCATTGAATGAACAAAGCATAGCAGGCACGAAACTGACCGTTATTTCCAATCAGGATGGAGCCATATCAGGCATGCAGAAGAGCGGTGTACACCCCCTCACTACCGAACAGATAAATTATATAGTGGATATTGCAATTGAGAAGGCCAAAGAGCTAAGAGAAAAATTCCTGGAGATATAATCATGGTTGAAATCAAAGCAAAAGGACGAAAATCAAGGTCTTCCGGCAGATTTGGCGTCAGGTACGGTACAAAAAACAGAAAACTGATAGCTGATATCGAAGAGAAAATGCACGCTGAGTATACATGTTCAAAATGCGGCGCTAAAAAAATAACAAGAACAGGTACAGGTATATGGC
>JBAQYK010000109.1:0-5063 GCA_049299995.1 Candidatus Methanoperedens sp. | reverse complement strand
TCACGACTCTGTCGGGCAGGGCTGGGAAGTCGTTGAGAAGTACATTTCCGCGCAGAATTGTACGCTGGACATGAAGATTTATAGGCAAAAAACGCTAACAAGCCCGTGTATCATTAAGTACGGGATTTGTGACTGCTTTTTATGCTCGCATGGAAGTAAGAATCAAAAACCAACCCATGTGGTCCAAAGACTATATACGCATATTCAGTATATTCTGATTATTCAGAAAAGTTTAAATGCCCTGAAAACCATAATTAAACTCGATGTAAATGGTCAAAAAAGATAAGAACGAATATTGTTGTGCGCCTCTGGACAAAAAATCGGGCTGCTGTAAAGTGGACTCCGTAATAAGCATAGACGAGCGGGGGCAGATGGTGCTTCCCAAGGAGATAAGGGATAAGGCAAATATCAGCGCTGGCGATAAGCTGGCTGTTATAAGCTTTGAAAAAAACGGGAAGGTGTGCTGCCTTTCATTAATCAAGGTCGAGGAGCTTGCAGGAATGGTAAAGGACATGCTCGGTCCATTGATGAAAGAGATAATCACGGAATGATTTAGATAAGGAGGAATCGGAATGAAAGAAGAAGATATCAAGAAAGTGGTAAGGGAAGGCTATGCTAAAATAGCTACGAAAGGAAAATCATGCTGCTCTCCGGTAACCCCCTGCTGCGGAAGCGAAAGTACAGGAATTGCAGAGAATATCAGCAGGAAAATAGGATACGGGGATGATGAGCTTACCGCCGTTCCTGAGGGCGCAAATCTCGGTCTTGGCTGCGGGAATCCCGTGGCTCTGGCATCCTTAAAAGAAGGGGAAACCGTGCTTGACCTCGGCTCAGGCGCGGGTTTTGACTGCTTCCTTGCAGCAAACAGGGTGGGAAAACAGGGGCGCGTCATCGGCGTTGATATGACGCCTGAGATGATTGAAAAGGCAAGGAAAAACGCAAGAAAAGGCAATTATGAAAATGTAGAATTCAGGCTCGGTGAGATTGAAAATATACCTGCGGCGGATAATTCTGTTGATGCGGTCATATCCAACTGCGTTATCAACCTCGCGCCTGACAAAGGACGGGTTTTTAAAGAGGCGTGGAGGGTCATAAAACCCGGCGGCAGGCTCATGGTTTCAGACCTCGTCCTGGAAAAAGAGCTTCCTAAAATCGTAAGAAATTCCATCGAGGCGTATATCGGATGCCTGACAGGTGCGATAATGAAGGATGAGTACCTGAAGGCTATAAAAAATGCAGGCTTCAGGGATGTAAGAATATTGGATGAGGCGCATTATCCTGTCGAGTTAATGGCGAACGACACGACTGCAAAGGCGATTATCGAGAATTTCAATGTCCCGAAGGATGCGATAAAAGAGATAGCTGAGTCGGTTGTGAGCATAAAGGTGCAGGGAAGGAAATAAACAGGGATTTAAAAACGAGATTTGGTCGCCACTGGTGAGCATTCTCAATAACAAAAAGCTTAAATCAAAGTATGCCTTTAAAGATTCGCTCTGATTGGCATATGCCGCCATAACTCAGCTGGTAGAGTGCCTGGCTGTTAACCAGGATGTCACAGGTTCGAGCCCTGTTGGCGGCGTCCAGCATCCCCGGACAAGCGTAGTTTTTTGGGCCCGTAGCTTAGTCCGGTTAGAGCGCCCGGCTCATAACCGGGCGGTCACCGGTTCAAATCCGGTCGGGCCCATCAAAATTTGTATAGAAATCCTGGGTGTAATAAAAAGGACTCTTCTAATCACTATATTTTTAAGTTTAAAAATAATATAAGGTGATTGAATGAAACGAATTATCGCTCTTGTAATTTTATTTTGTGGACTTGCATTTGCCGGTTGAAGTTGTTCTTTTTTTTCATACCAGGACACAGAGAGCACAGAGTGTTGCCGTTTTTCTCTGTGTCCTCTGTGCGCTCTGTGGTTTTCGATGCGAGTCGGTTGCATCGGTTTCTATCGGCGCGCCGGACAGTTAAAAATATTTAACCCTGAATATTCTTGAAGTGACTGCATGAGCGAAAAGCTGCCAAGGGTAACAGCCAATGAGATGATTAAGTAAGAAAAAAGCCCAAAAGAGAACCAGCGGCTTCAGTTGATATTGATTAAAATATCCATGCCATCATTCGATATAACTGAAAAAGCGTCCCCCACATTCCTTCAACCAATACGGCGTCTTCGTAGATGCTCCCACAGCAACCGCAACCAACATTATCTCATAAACTTCCGTCCGATCATCGCGCCAATCACTGCGAATACTGCTCCAAACATAACATTGATTATACCCATCAACAGTAAAATAAAAAGCAAATCGAGTCGGGATGCAAAACTTATTCCAAGAACTGGTTTATGCATGGTCATCCCGATAAATATACCAAGGTAAACTGTAATAACGGCGGCAAGCGTTACAATGCCGCCTTTTATCGCAGCTTCTTTGAAGCCACCTGAAAATATCCATCCCGTATAACCAATAATTGCTATGCGGGCAAGTAGAAAAAACGTATTGACCGAAGAATTGACTGATAAAGAAGGCAAAATCCCGCCAATGATTAATCCTGCTTGTATACCAGTTAATGCAACCATGAGTGCAATGATGCGAATCTCTTTCATAATCTCTTATAATGATTTTTTGTAATACTATATATTTCTATTGGATAAATAAGATTAATTGATGGAATAGGCAGTGAGGTACTTACCAAGACCTATCTAAAACCGTTGGTAGTTTTTTTCTCACCTCTTAAGTCAAATAAGCCACTGAAAAAAGATTTTCTTTTATTACTTTTTGCAATCTCAAACGCAGCACTATCGTTCAATTGGAGCTGATTGGAGGAGATTGATTCGCAGTTCTGAAGATTGACGTTGCATCGTTCAAGCAAGTTTGATTTTCTTTCATTTTATGTCAATTCAAATCTGATAACAAATATCTGATTGTAAAATAAAGTTTCTTGCCGTGTTAGTTGTTCATTTATGAACCGCAGTTCATAGCCGGCTCTGTGGTTTTTCAATTTTGATGTGCTGAGGCTGCATCGGTTTCTATCGGCGCGCCAGACAGTTGAAAATATTTAACTCTGAGTTCGTACGAGTTCGTATTAGTTCGCTGCTAACGTTTATTTTGTTGTTTTTCATACCAGGCTCAGAGGCAAAGCCATGATTTACAATGCCGAGACACATACAGACATCATATCCTGAAATTTAGGACACTGCCGTTTTTTCCACACAAAACCGCAATAAATATAACATGAAAACTCATTAAACTCTAACTCATGGCAAAGAAGAAGCATACTCCTCCACCTCCAAAAAAGTCAAACCTGAATCTGGTATATGCAGGACTGGCGCTGTTAGTTATCGCTGCGCTGGTAATATATTTCTCTTCGCCTGCAACCGAAACGGCAGCAGGAAAGTACGTTAAGCTCAACAAACCGAGCACCTATGAGCCAGGGAAGGTCAAAATAACCGAGTTTTTGAAGTTCAACTGCGGTCATTGTTACACGCTTAATCCTAAGCTTCCGGCTCTTAAGAAAAAGTACGGTGACAAACTCGAGATTACCTACAAACCGATGCTGTGGAGGTCGATGCCTCAAGACCAGGCATTCAGGAAAAGTATAGAGGCATATATCCTCGCCGAGAGGATGGAGAAAGGCGGGGAGATGAAGGATGCCCTGTTCAAGGCAATGTTTGTTGATAAGAAAGACCTGTCAAGCGAGATTGTACTCGGGGATATAGCAAAAAGCATAGGGCTTGGGGAGGATTTTAGTGCAGCGCTGAAAAGGGGAGATGCCATGGATGAGGCTGAAGCGAATATAAGGCTGGCTGAGAGCTTCCAGGTGGATGAAACGCCCACGATAATCATAAACGGGAACCTGAAGGTCACTCCATCGTTGACAAATGAAGATATGACTGCGATGGCAGGCAATATTGATGCGATTACCAGTTCTCTCTTAACTTAGATTATCCCTGCATACATCAGAACCGCAATTATGAGGAGCGTCACTCCCGTTACCAACCGCATCGCAGCCCTTTTCTCCTTCCTGAACCTCTCCACCTTCTCAGGATTCAAGCCAAAAGCTATCGCAACGCCAAGAACAAGCACGGGCAGCACAACGCCAAGGTTGTAGGCTGCAAGATACATAAATCCTGCGCCTTCGCCGCTTCTCACCATGTCCAGAATCACAAAATAGACTGCGCCCACGCATGGGGCTTTTATGAGTGAGAACAGCGCCCCCATGAAAAACGAAGCCGGAAGGCTGACCTTCTTTGTCACGCTCTCGGTGAGGCGGATGAACGCCTTCGGGGTATAGAAAGAGGATTCCGTATTTTTCCGAAGGTGGTAGGCGTCGTACACATGCCAGAGCCCCAGCAAGCCGATGATGACCACGAGTATGTTCTTGATGGTATCCTGCAATGCGGGCGCCTGTTCGAAAATATTTAAGATGCCTATTCCCACTATCAGGTATGTCACGAAAATACCGAGGCTGAACATTATTACAATAAGAAGGACATTGCGCCTCCTGCCTGTGGTTGCAAGGGTGACGGAGGCTATAAAAGCCAGTATTGCGAGAAGGCACGGGTTAAACCCGGCAAGGAAACCCACCACAAGCACGGATGGCACTGAAAGAACGATTCGGGTTGAAACGGTGGTTGCCGGAGCAGAGCCTTTGTCGATAGCTTCTGTCAGGAGCAACGTCAGCTTTGCAGTATCCCCGCCGTAACTTTCGTATGAAATCAGTCTCTCCTTGTCTCTGTTGATGACCAAAGAGGGCACTCCCGGAATCTGGTATTTTATAGCCAGTTCGCGCCCTTCTTCATTTGCATTGTATTTAAAAAAGTTCACCATGCCGCCATAAGAACTTATCACATTCTCGACAACAGGCGTCGCCTTTTCGCATTTTGAACAGCCTGGAATGTAGAAGTATTCAACGGTTACTTTCCCTGTCTGTGTGTTATTATTCTTATACGTCAGGGCATTATCAACCTGTGTGTTGTTAATCTGTAAATCGCCAGCCTGCGCCCCGGAAACGTTTGAGTCTTCTCTTTCAAGCGTGAGCTTCTTGTAAGTCTCAAAGGTCCTGCCGCCCATGT
>JBAQYK010000108.1:0-2361 GCA_049299995.1 Candidatus Methanoperedens sp. | reverse complement strand
TTTCCAGAGATATTTTGAGTAGATGTTCACCAAAAGATGTTATTTTACATCTATCAAGAGTGTTCAATGTTAAGATAGGGGATGACTGGGTGATCTCTGAGATTCCTAAAAAGACTCGTTTACTTATTGAAAAATTGGGAATTGATTTGAGTATTACGTAAAAAAGGGAGAGTTACGGGTTAAATTAACGGTCTTGGCTGCTTCTCTTCTGGTTGTACCGGCAATTTCATTGTGTTTATAAGAATCGGGTCTGTCACCTCTTTTGCCCGCTCAAAAAGCAGTTCCTTTCCGCATTGCGTGATAGCGAATATTGGAATCGCAGTGCCAAATTGCGCAATGGCTTTTCCTGCGATGCACCCGCGAATCCATTTGGATGTGCATCCTGTGGTCATATCCACAAGGTCTATGAATTCTTTTGCCTCACTCTCAGTCATGCCAGTGGTATGCACGCCAAAACCAATGACCTGGACTTTGTGTTTCTTTTCAAGCTCCCGGATTGCCTTCAGGTCCTTTGCGCTCGTGACAGAAACGCCTATTTTCTTGTAGCCAAGCTCGATGGCTTTTTTCACGCCTTTTACCTGGTCAAGCGCCGCAGTTTCGGGGTCAAGCACGATACCGTTCACTTCTTCTATGCGCCGGATGAGTTTGGGTATCGGTGTTGTTTCAACAAGCCCCGAGATGCGGGAACCCATTCCCTGCGCCAGCTTTGGGTTGCTGGTAATCACCGTACCTGCGCCGTCGCAAGCGGTCACGCAGGTGTCGATAAGTCCCCGGCGCAGTCCTGTCATGAAGGTCTCACTTGCGCCGAATCCCACGAAAATCTCCATCTCGATAGCCCTATCTTCGGTGAACATACCGAAATCCTTCATCCTGAACTCGATGTTCTCTTTTGCGGTTTTTGATGTGAATTTCTTTATGCCCCGAACCTTGTCGAATATGGGGCAGTATTCTGTCTGGGGTTCCCCGACTTCAACAACTTTTCCGCTCTCAACGACCACGCGGGTCTTTCCGAGAGCTTCCATCACATGCCTGTCCTTTTGTTTTGCCATGGTGACTTATATGTTCTTGAGGGTATTAACCATTAAGATATTGACAAAATTTTATAAGTAGAGGCAATATTTGCCTATAAAAGTCATGAATATAAACTGCCGAAACTTTACTATTGGCGATTTTGCGGTGTTAAATCCAGGCTCATCAAAGAGACATAATGGGTGATAAGATGCCCATATAGAATTCTTCATATATCATTTCACATATATGAACCCACATGGACACATCGCTGCTACATAAGGAAAATGCCCAGAAAACCTGCAAATGCGCTATCCTGACCATAAGCACCTCAAGGTATGAAAAATACGGGAAAACAGACCGCCCCGAACGTGCCGAGGACGCATCAGGAAAGCTTATCTGGGGAATGGTACAGGTGCAGGGCAGCAAAGTAGTGTATTACGAGTTAATCCCCGACAACATGGAAATGATACGCGAAGCCTTCAAAAAATGCTTATATTCTGAGGCTGATGTAATAATATCAAACGGGGGGACAGGACTTTCGCCTACGGATGTCACGATAGAAGCAGTTGCGCCTTATATTGAAAAAGACATGCCGGGATTCGGGGAACTGTTCAGGTTTAAAAGTCTTGAACAGGTTGGAAATGCAATGATGCTCACAAGAGCCATTGCCGGCGTAGCTCGCGGAAAAGTAATATTTTGCCTTCCGGGGTCGCCAAATGCGGTAAAACTTGCCCTTGAACTCATACTGCCCGAGATGGGGCATATTATCAAACATGTGAAGGGACAGTAAATGGAATACAAGTGGAAGGCGATGTTCACTGTCTGGATAGGCATCTTCATGGCTACGCTTGACGGTAGCATCGTGAATGTCGCACTTCCAACGCTCACGGAATACTTCAAAACCGATATAACCACTATCGAATGGGTGGTGATGGCGTATCTTTTGACCATCACAAGCCTTCTCTTAAGTCTTGGCAGGATATCGGATATGATAGGAAGAAAAACGATATTTGCAGGTGGGCTTGCGATTTTTACGATTGGGTCAGGCTTGTGCGCCATCTCCTCAACCGAAAATCAGTTGATACTGTACAGGGTGGTACAGGGCATAGGCGCAGCTATGCTGATGGCGACCGGAATAGCAATAATCACACATGCATTTCCTCCAAGAGAAAGGGGCAAAGCGATGGGTTTAATCGGGACAGTGGTTGCCATAGGCTCCATGACAGGACCTGTCGTGGGCGGATTTTTGATTGAGAATGTTGGATGGCAGTCCATTTTTTATATCAATATACCGGTCGGGATTTTAGGGACGGTGACAGCGCTTACCGTGCTCAGGAAAGACGAAACGAT
>JBAQYK010000107.1:0-3631 GCA_049299995.1 Candidatus Methanoperedens sp. | reverse complement strand
TGTTCTTGGTGCGCCGCGAGAGCACTTGGAGAACCCTGCGTATTTCGTTGTCCCTGCCTATTACGGGGTCAAGCTTGCCGCGCGCCGCAAGTTCGGTGAGGTCGCGCCCGTATTTTTTTAGCGCCTCGTATTTTCCCTCAGGGTTCTGGTCAGTGACGCGGGATGAGCCTCTTACTTCCTTCATTGCTTTCATGAGAGCGTCTTTTGAAACGCTGTTCTCTTTCAGGATGCGCGCAGAGATGCCATTTTTCTCATCCAGGATAGCAAGCAGCAGATGTTCGGTGCTCAGGTATTCATCGCGCAGGTTCTTCATTTCATTAAAAGCGGCTTCTGCGACGTTATTTAATCGTGTGGACATGTAAATCTGCCCTGCGCCAGCGCCTTCCACGCGCGGAAGTTTATCGATTTCTTCTTCGAGCGAGGATATTATTCCAGAAACATTGGCGCCGAGTTTCTGGAGGAGCTGAAGCGATAAGCCTTCTTTCTGGTTAATGAGCGCGAGTAAAAGGTGCTCTACTTCAAGCTGCTGCTGGTTCCTGTCAAGGGCTATGGTCTGTGCGTCTTGGAATGCTTCCTGGGCTTTGATAGTGAATCTGTCGAATCTGATTGGCATGTGAGTGATTTCTCCCTGTGGTTTTAATTGGCGGTTGGGGGATTAAAAGGTTGCTTTTACACCTTCACAGACCATGTTCCCAAAACCATCAGAGCAAAGGGCGATGCCCCGGCGCGCCTGCCATGAATTTACAAACA
The DNA here is from genome assembly GCA_049299995.1 of Candidatus Methanoperedens sp. GTDB lineage: Archaea > Halobacteriota > Methanosarcinia > Methanosarcinales > Methanoperedenaceae > Methanoperedens. The sequence goes on along the minus strand of JBAQYK010000107.1, from coordinate 2,881 downwards.
ACCCGGGAACAATTCTAATAATTATTCATGATGTTTGGAAATCCTTATATATAATCACTATCAAACCTGTTATTGGTGAACCCTATGCATCCAAAGACCTGCCGCATGTGTTTATCAATAATACCGGCGATATTTGCATTTTTTTTAGTGTCGGTAGTTGCTGTAGCTATCACAAATAGCGAATCGATTGCAGTTCTTGTCGGAGTTGGAGCTGCACTGAGTTCGTCGGCTATAATTGTAAGACACTGAGAGAAAAAATTTAACCCGTGTAAAGGCATTTTTAGCGGAGCTTATTATGAAATTCGAAAAAATCATTAAGCAGATAGAGAATGTCAGCAAAGCCGAGATAAAAAGGGTTGCGCCCTGAGACATTTCATATTCCGCAGGATGGTCTTGATTATATTGGTTTTGAACTTGATAAGGGAAATATCGAGGTTGGGACTGCCGGCAATATGCTTGGAACATGCATGAGGAGCGGCAGGATTGTTGCACAAAAAGCGGGGTATGAGACCGGTAAATCCATGACAGGCGGGGAGATAATCTCAGATGAGGTCAAAAGCATAGGCAATACCATAGGCGGAAGGATAAACACGAAAAAAGCCGGAAAAATCGCAAAAAACCAGGGAGCGGTGGTTCTTATAAATGGCGTGAGATTCAAACGCGGTTTGCTTGATAGATTATTCGGGAAATAGAAACAAAAATTGCCGCTATTGTTATGATTTCAGAATGGAACCATCAAGAATTGCTGATTTCTGAACCGATATAAGTATTGAGTACGTAGCTAAGTATCGGTGATACAAAATGAGTCACATCAAAAGAAGGAATCGCCTTTGTCTCTGATAAAGGTAAAGTACAGAAAACAACTCCGGTTCTCAATACGTTGAGGGAATGGCGCGAGTTTGAGTACTCGCGGGCGCAGAGAAAAACGCCGATGCTTGAAACACTTGATGCTATGATAGCAAGAGTCGAGCATGAACTGGCGGCTGAATCGAATAATGAACAAGGAATCTATTTTAGAGGTCGATAAACATGACAAATTTATTATTAGTATTGTCCAAAGACCCATATACAACAGAGATACCAAATCTCGTGCTGGATATCGGGTTAAATGCTAAGGCAAAGAAAGGCAGCAACGTCTCCCTGTATCTCGTAGAGGACGGAGTTACCGCTGCAAGGAAAAGTGAATTCGGGAATAAACTCCTGGATGCAAAAAAGAAAGGCATCAAAATTCTCGCAGACGATAAGGCTGTGCAGTCAAGAGGACTTGACGGCGGGTTAATCGAAGCTGTGGAAGTAAAGGGAATAAGCGTGCTCCTTGACCAAATAGTCGAAGACGGAAACAGGGTTGCATGGTTCTGAGGTGGTAAACATGGCAAACAACGGTAACAGCAAAACCTTAACGATCGTATCCATAAACGGACCGTATCGCGATGAAGCAGCGTTCACGCTCATAAGGCTGGCTCACGCTGCAAAAGAGAAAGGGATAAACGTCAATTTCTTCAACTACCTTGACGGGACTATAATCGGGCACCGCGATCAGGGTCCAAAGGAGTTCCCGGTCGTGGAGCAGCTTTTCGGCACAGTGCTCAAGAAAGGTCTCAAGAATCCAAAAACCGATGCAATTGCATGCATCAAATGCACTGATGCCCGCGGTGTGACAAAACAGCAGACCGAAGGCGTTGTCATCGGTGGACTCTATGACCTCGCGGAATGGACTGCAGAATCGGATAAGACCATATTATTAGGGTGAAAACATGAGCAAGAAAGTAAATATAATCGTGACCCAGCCTCCATACGGCAAGGAAGATGCGTATAGTGCAATCCCCCTTGCTGAGACTCAGGCTGCGGCAGGGAATTCGCCTTCAATCACTTTCGTGAGCGGGGGCGTGCACTCGGTGGTTAAGGGACAGAAGACCGGCTACGGTGATGTTGCCGTATGGCAGAAAGATGTGCCGAGCGTCGAAGCTACCATCATTAAGGCGAAGGATAGCGTCAAGTTCTATGCACTTGAAGCCGACCTGAAGAAAAGAGGCGTGAATGATGCTGAGATTATCGAAGGAATCAAAAAGGTAAACCTTGATGATTTGACAAACAGGATACTGGAGAGCGAAGTGACGCTGGTGTTCTGAGATGGCAATAGTTCACGACTTTGAACTGGATGTAAGGGGCGAAGCATGCCCCTATCCTTTAATCAGGACGAAACAGCAGGTGGATAAGCTTAAAAAGGGAGATGTGCTCAAAGTCCTTGCAAGCGACCCGGTGGCGCCGCAGAACATTGATGCATGGGCAAAGAAATCGGGGAATGAATTGCTGGCTGTGGAAATAAACAACAGCACTTACAATATCTTTGTGCGAAAGGGTTAATCCCAACTTTTCTAAATCTTCAAAGCGCATTTTTTTGAAGGCATGACAAAAAGCGAATAATCCATGCAATTTTTGCCTTTACCCCAAATTACAATAAATCAGGGATTCATGGGATAATACATGCATAAATTAGACGCAAGAGGCAGGGTATGCCCGCTGCCGCTGTTCTATACCAAGAAAGAGATTGAGAAGTTAAAATCAGGGGAAGAACTTGAAGTATTGACTGATGATACCATCGCAAAAAATACGATTCCACAGTGGAGCAGGGAGCACGGGCATGAAATAGTTAAGGTCGAGGAATCGGGCAGTGATTTTACGGTGATTATCAGAAAACGCTGAACTGGTTTTTATTGTCATTAGTTACTATTTATTTTATCGGAATACCCCACAGCTTGCTGTAGGGAGCTTCATTTTGTTAAAATTTTTTATAATCTGATAGCAGGAGGTGTATAGATGGGAGACGCTCACTCCCATCCCTGTTGCAGAGGTGTGCAACTGCGATGTGATTACACAATAC
>JBAQYK010000106.1:0-3089 GCA_049299995.1 Candidatus Methanoperedens sp. | reverse complement strand
GATCTGATCTTGCAGTGGGCATGGGGGATTTCGTTGTCCATGTTTCTACCGCTAATGCCTGACTTGATGTAAGGATAAAAAGCAGTATCGTAAGAATCACAAGAAATTTATTTTTGTTCATGGAATTCCTTCTTGTATCAGTTATGCGGGAACTGTTATTCGATATTTTTTCCTTTCCATATTTGTACCACCTATTAACCTCGCCATTTTCTATGAGAGCCTGTTTTGTGCGATAACAACTATCTCCAGAATTTTATTGGTTTTTTCGTGATAAATACCTTTTGGTTGAAAAATAATAACCTTCTCACAACCACCAAAAAAACTTATTACTCACCTGTACATAGTGGGAGTCATGATTGTTTCGATGACCCTCGAACTCAAAGATATCCCCGGGCAGCTTGTCCTGGCGCTTGCACCGATTTCAGAACTGCACGGCAATATCATGAGCGTAGTACACCAGCATGACGAGAAGACACCAAGAGGAACAATCCCCGTACAGGTTACTTTCGAGATAGAACATAAGGTACTAGACAAACTCATCGAACGGCTTGAAAAAAGCGGCGTCAAAGTGGCAAGAGTCGGGGAAGAGCGGCTCAGGTCCACAGTTTCTTTAATTCTTATAGGGCATATCGTTCATTCTGATATGGGAGACACCATAGACAGGATTGATTCCACAGGCTTTGCAGAAGTCGTGGATATGTCGCTTTCCATGCCTGCGATTGATAAGACTTCATCGGCATATCTTGTCATAAATGCAGTCGGGGAGAAGGAATTAAGCATAGCCCTGGACATCCTGCGCGAAGTGGCGCAAAAAAAAGACCTGTTAATGATTGAACCCATACGGCAAAACTCGGAGGCAGCATGAAGACCGTCAGGATATCCATCATCGGATTTGGCGCCGTTGGGCAGGGAGTCGCGCGCTCGATACTGGCAAAAAGGGAATACCTTAATAAACAGGGCATAGACCTCCGGGTTGTGGGAATTTCGGATTCAAAGGGCAGTGAGATAAATCCCGGTGGAATTAATCTAAAAAGCGCTCTTGAGAGGAAAAAAAACAAGGGTACTGTCGCAAAAGGAAAGGAGACAGCGCTTGATATTATTCGCGATGTAGAGCACGACATTGTCGTGGAAGCAACTCCCACGAATATTGAAAACGGAGAGCCGGGCTTAAGCAACATGCATGCGGCTTTTGAGGCTGGAAGGCATGTGGTAACTTCAAACAAAGGTCCTCTCGCATTGAAGTTTAACGAATTAAAGGAGGCGGCGGAAGATAGCGGGCTGCACTTTCGGTATGAGGCTACAGTCGGGGGCGCTGTGCCGATATTCAACCTTATACACGAGGCTCTGGCTGGAAACACGGTCATCGGGATTGAAGGCATACTCAACGGCACGACCAATTACATCCTTACGAGGATGGCGGAAGAGAGGATGCCGTATGAACTTGTCCTGAAAGAGGCACAGGAACTCGGGATAGCGGAAGCAGACCCCACATACGATGTGGAAGGCATTGATTCCGCCTGTAAACTTGTCATTATCGCAAACTCGGTATTCGGGCGGGATGCCACGTACCGCGATGTTGAAGTAACAGGCATCACGAAAATCACACCCGAAGCTCTTGAACTTGCAAATAAAAACAATTATGTTGTAAAGCTTGTATGCGAAGCAAGAGAGAACAGCCTGACTGTTGCCCCGCGCCTTGTGCCCAAGAGGCATCCGCTTGCAGTGGGAGGCACGCTGAACGTAGCTTCGATATCGACAGACCTTGCAGGAAGAATCACCATCAGCGGGAAAGGGGCAGGTTCTATTGAAACCGCAAGTTCGATTCTCAGCGATATATTGTTTATTGCAAGAAATCCATGAAGGCTGTTCTTGTAAGTAAAGAGGAAGCTGAAAGGGTTCGGCAAAAACTGCTTCTTGAGGATGCGCTTGATAAAACCAGGAAGCTTGTTAAAAAGAACGGTCTTGTTGAGATTCCGGTAAAGGGCTCTTTTTCCTCAAATGAGTTTCCCCTGACAGGGCAGGAAGAACCTGAATTTTACTTCCGGAAAAAAACACTGGGTGAATGCCTCGAAATTCCGGAAAACGAGAAAAAACTCCTGCCTTCCGGATGGCAGATTCTGGGGGATATAATCATTGTATCGCTTAAAAAGGAGCTTGAGAACCGAAAGACCGGGATTGGGGGGGCGTTGCTCTCGCTTTACCCGAGATGCAGGACTGTGCTGCTTGACAGGGGAATAAGCGGCAATATGAGGCAGCCGGTTCGGGAAATAATTGCCGGGGAAAATAGCGAAACCGTTCACAAAGAGAACGGCTGTTTTTTTAAGCTCGATGCCATGCGGATTATGTATTCACAGGGCAACCTTTCTGAAAAAAAGCGAATGAGCAAACTGGGAAAAGGGGAAACTGTTGTTGATATGTTCGCAGGTATTGGTTATTTCTCAATACCCATGGCAGTGCATTCAAAGCCAGAGAAGATATTTGCGATAGAAATTAATCCTGTAGCGTTTGGTTATTTAAAAGAAAATATCAGGCTTAACAAAGCCGGGGATATTATTGAACCCGTATCCGGAGACTGCGCGGTTGTTACACAGCGCGGGATAGCGGACAGGGTGCTCATGGGATATTTGGACGCATACGAATATCTTGAGCATGGCATCCGCGCCCTCTTACCCGGCGGGATTCTCCATTACCATGAGGCTGTGCCTGAGCCTCTGGAGCGCAGACCTGTTGAGAGGATAATCGGGGCTGTGGAGAAGCAGGGAAGGAAGGCGGAGATAATCGGGATGCGAAGGATTAAGAAATACTCGCCAGGCGTATGGCATGTGGTGGTGGATGCGAGGGTGGATTGAGTAATGTCAAGATATTGCATGGATGCGCGAGAAACGAGCGCGTGGGTGCAGTAACGGACTCCTGATTGAAATCGGGAGCATCAACATGGGTGCTTCTCTCTCAGTTGAAATCCGGCATCTATTGGCATGGGATTTTCAAAAAAACTTTAACCCGTAACTCCGCCTGATTTGTGGAATATTTTTTAGAAAATCACCAACACATACCGAAACCTTTATATATTTGTATTACGTATATACGTA
>JBAQYK010000105.1:0-4355 GCA_049299995.1 Candidatus Methanoperedens sp. | reverse complement strand
GGTCAGAACACTGCAAACACAAGATATTCAACAGCCAGATAACTTATATTGATGAAAATGGCACGAAAGTGATAAACTCCCTTTTCAATACCTTCATAAAGCGCTCAACAAAAGAGATCAATAAACCATGGCTTGTCTCTGTTTTTACAGACAATGCCGGCGTGATTAAATTCAACGATGACTACAACCTTGTGATGAAAGTGGAGACGCACAACACGCCGTCTGCGCTTGACCCATACGGCGGCGCAATCACGGGCATCGTTGGCGTGAACCGCGACCCTCTCGGTACGGGCATGGGCGCGCGGCTGATTTTCAATACCGATGTTTTCTGCTTCGCCTCGCCGTTCTATGACAGGGAGCTGCCGCCGCGCCTTCTTCATCCCAAAAGGATATTCGAAGGCGTCCGGCGCGGCGTGGAGCACGGGGGGAACAAAAGCGGCATACCGACTGTGAACGGCTGCATTGTTTTTGATGAGAGGTATCTCGGAAAACCCCTTGTTTACTGCGGGACTGGCGGGATAATGCCCTCAGTAATAAACGGCAAGCCTTCCCACATTAAAGAGCTCAATCCCGGCGACCTGATAGTGATGACCGGCGGCAGAATCGGAAAAGACGGAATACACGGCGCCACGTTTTCCTCGCTTGAGCTTGATGAGAATTCGCCTGTAACAGCAGTCCAGATAGGCGACCCCATAACCCAGAAAAAGATGCTGGATTTCCTGCTTGAAGCGCGGGATTTGGGGCTGTATAACGCCATCACGGATGACGGCGCGGGGGGATTGTCATCTTCGGTAGGCGAGATGGCGCAGCTTAGCGGAGGATGCCTTATCGAGCTTGAAAAATGCCCCCTGAAATATCCGGGACTTGACCCCTGGGAAATACTGGTTTCAGAGTCGCAGGAAAGAATGACGCTTGCCGTATCTGTGGATAAGATAGATGAATTCCTGGCTCTTGCAAAAACAAGGGATGTTGAGGCAACTGCCATAGGCACTTTCACGGACAGCGGAAAATTCCATGCAAAGTACGGCGATAAAAACGTGGCTTATCTTGATATGGATTTCCTGCACAGCGGTCTTCCCCCGATGAAGCTGAATGCGCGGTGGGAGCCCCTAAGGTTTGAAGAACCCGTGCTCGGGATTGTGGAGCTGACAGCCGCGCTCAAAAACCTCCTCTCGCGCCTGAATATTTGCTCTAAAGAATATGTTATCCGCCAGTACGACCATGAAGTGCAGGGAGGTTCTGTGATTAAGCCTCTTACAGGCGATGGACCGAGTGATGCCGCAGTCCTTCGCCCGCTTCTTGACAGCATGGAGGGCGTTGTGGTTGCAAACGGCATCTGCCCCAGATACGGAGACATTGATACATACCACATGACAGCCTGTGCAATAGACGAAGCTGTTCGGAACCACATATGCGTGGGAGGTTCGTTTGACCACCTTGCGGGTCTTGATAATTTCTGCTGGTGCGACCCTGTAAAATCCGAGAAAAACCCGGACGGCGAGTTAAAACTGGCGCAGCTTGTGAGGGCGAACAGGGCGTTATATGATTACACGAAAGCCTACGGCGTGCCATGCATATCAGGTAAGGACAGCATGAAGAACGATTATATCATTGGAAACAGGAAAATCTCCATACCGCCTACTGTGCTTTTTTCCACTATCGGCAAAATAGAGGATGTGAGGAAAGCGGTGACAATGGACGTGAAGAGACCGGACGACAGGGTTTACGTACTGGGTATGACGAAGGATGAACTCGGAGCGTCTGAGTATTTTGCTTCTCTTGGTTTTATAGGCAACGACGTGCCGAGAGTTGATGCCGCGTCTGCAAGGCGGTTGTATATCGCTCTTGAAAAAGCCATCAACGAAGGTCTTGTAGCCTCGTGCCACGACTGCTCAGACGGCGGTCTTGGCGTGGCGCTGGCTGAGAGCGCATTTTCAGGCGAGTTTGGCATGACCATTGAATTGACAAAAGTGCCTGTTGAAAATATTAAGCGCGCGGATACGATATTGTTCTCGGAATCCCAGAGCCGCTTTGTGGTGACTGTGACGCCTGATAAGGTTCGGAGGTTTGAGGAGATTATGAAAAGGAATGTGTTTGCTGATGTCGGGGCTGTCATTTCGAGGCAGGAATTCACGGTTATGGACGGGGAGAAGGTTGTGCTGAGCGCGGGGAACGAGGAGTTGAAAGAAGCGTGGCAGAGGACGTTGCGGTGGTAGAAGGCTTATTGGCATATTGAAGTTTCAAAATTTATAAAAATTAAAAAACATTTACATGAAACTTTAATGAAGTGATATAATGAGAAATGAGACTGACATAGAAGTCCCGCCTGAAGTACTCAAGAAATCCAAAGAGCTTGGTTGCATTAAAGCGGGGTTATATGTTTATAAAGATGATCAGTATGGTGACAATTTTTTTTCTTTTTAATTGCGTTGAGAGTTTTGTTTTGCACTTTTTTATTATCATCTTCACGTAATGATAACTACTTTTCCTATGGCAGCGAATCCTTAGAGTATAGTATGTTAAGGCATGATATAATCGTAGTTGGAGGAGGTCTTGCTGGCTTGCGCGCCGCTTTAGCCTCAGGGGGCGCCGATGTGGCAGTCATATCAAGAGTCCATCCCTTGCGCTCGCATTCGGTAGCCGCGCAGGGCGGTATTAATGCCGCGCTTTCGAAAACCGACAGATGGGAAGACCACGCCTTTGATACGATAAAAGGAAGCGATTACCTTGCAGACCAGGACGCTGTGGCTGTGCTGTGTCAGGATGCTCCGGAGAGGGTCATCGAGATGGAGCAATGGGGGACGCTTTTTTCAAGAACCGATGAAGGAATGATTGCCCAGCGACCTTTCGGCGGCGCCGGTTTTCCACGTACTGCATACGCTGAAGACAGGACAGGTCATGCGCTACTGCATACGATGTATGAGCAGGCGCTTAAAAACGGCATCAAGTTCTATGAAGAATGGCTGGTAACACAGCTTATTGCCAATAATGGTAGGTGTTTTGGCGTTGTTGGATACAATATCGCAAACGGGAGAATAGAGGGGTTTCTTGCAAAAGCAGTGATTTTCGCTACCGGCGGGTATGGAAGGATATACAGGCGTTCAACGAACTCAATAATAAACACGGGATTCGGGTGCGCCGTGGCATACCGCAGCAGCGTTGCGCTTTCGGACATGGAATTCGTCCAGTTCCATCCCACCACGCTTTACGGAACGAATATACTTATTACAGAAGGCGCCCGCGGCGAAGGCGGGTTCCTTAAGAATAAACACGGCGAGCGGTTCATGGCACGTTATTCTCCCCATTTGCTTGACCTTGCGCCGCGGGATATTGTGGCGCGCGCAATCCAGACCGAAATAAACGAGGGCAGGGGGTTTGAGGGAGGTTATGTCCACCTTGAACTGATGCACATAGGCGGGCGGAAAATCAAAGAGCTCCTGCCAGGAATCAGGCAGATAGCTATGGATTTTGCAAACATCGACCCTATTTGCGAGCCGATACCCATCCAGCCGGCGCAGCATTATTCCATGGGAGGCATTTCCTCAAATAAAAACTGCGAGACCTCACTTGCGGGATTCTACGTGTGCGGTGAATGCTCCTGCCTCAGCGTGCACGGGGCGAACAGGCTTGGCGGGAATTCGCTGCTTGAGACAATAGTTTTCGGGAAAATTGCAGGGGAAAACGCAGCGAAATTCGCGAATAAAACAGAATTTGAAGGAGCGGATATAATGGAAAAAGAAGTGCATGAGGAATCACTGCGGATTTCAACGCTTCTGGGAAAGAACGAAGGTGAAGCATTCTTTAAAATCCGCGATGAACTGAAGGAAATCATGGATGAAAAAGTAGGGATATTCCGTGATGAAAAGAACCTGAAGGCAGCGCTTGGTAAAATCAGGGAACTCAGGATGCGTTACAGAAATGTGCATGTCAGGAATAAAGGCATTGTTTTCAACCAGGAACTCGTGAACGCGATTGAGCTTGAAGGGATGCTGGATATCGCCGAGGCAATATGCACAGGCGCGCTGGTTCGCAACGAAAGCCGGGGTTCTCATTACCGTCTTGATTATCCTGAAAGGGATGATGCGAACTGGCTCAGGCATACGCTTGTTACATACACGCCAGAGGGGGCGAGGATTGGTTATAAGCCCGTGAATATAACGATATATCCACCTAAACCAAGAGAATATTAAGCGAGAGCGAGAATTAATTACTGAAAAATTGATTTACCTGTACGCCTTTAATATCTCAATGCCTTTTTTTGGAAGCTCTAAGATATCCCTGCTAAGATTCTCATTATCATTACAAATCTTTTTACCCATTAAGGCATCCATATGCTCTTTATAGACCTCTTGAAC
>JBAQYK010000104.1:0-1670 GCA_049299995.1 Candidatus Methanoperedens sp. | reverse complement strand
GGTTAATACAATATTTATGGGCTGGATATATAATCCTTTAGTAGAATGATTGGACAGCAGTTTCTGTATACCTTGTGAGAGGAGCATTCATAGAGAAGAACAGGTTGCTTTCGTTAATTTAATAACCTTAAAAGAGCTTCAAAGGGGGTTGCAGTAACAAATAAGAGGACAAAACATGACACAATACACAATTCCTGTTATTCCGGGTGACGGAATCGGACCTGAGATAATCAGGGAAGGACGAAAGGTTCTTGATTCTGCCGGTGAAAGATTCGGCTTTGACATTGAATGGCTTGAATACCCGCACGGCGCCGACCATTATCTCAAGACAGGCGAACTCATCTCAGAAGATACGCTAAAAGAACTTTCCCAATACAAAGCGATATATTTCGGGGCTATTGGCGATGAGAGGATAAAACCTGGCGTACTTGAAAAAGGAATCTTGCTGACTATCAGGTTTTATCTTGATGAGTATGTCAACCTTCGCCCTGTGAAATTGCTGGAAGGGGTATGGACGCCTCTTAAGGACAAAACACCCAAAGACATTGACTTTGTGGTAGTGCGCGAGAATACCGAGGACTTCTATATAGGGATTGGCGGGCGCGCTAAAAAAGGAAAGAGCAAGAAAACGCTTGAGGTTGCACGAAACCTGTACAATATAAAATTCGGGCTTGATATTAATTCAGACAGCGATGAAATCGGCTACCAGCTCGGTCTAATCAGCAAAGAGGGGACGCGCAGGGTAATCCGATATGCCTTTGAGCTTGCGATGGACAGGGGAAAACATCTCTCGTCTGTGGATAAAGCCAATGTGCTATCCGATATTTACGGGTTCTGGCGCGAGGAATTCTCTTCTATCGCTGCCGAATACCCTGACGTAAAAACAGATTTCAATTTCGTGGATGCAATAACAATGTGGTTTGTCAAGAATCCGGAATGGTTTGATACCGTAGTGGCGCCAAACATGTTCGGCGATATCATAACAGACCTCGGGGCGATGATCCAGGGCGGTCTTGGTCTGGCTCCGGGCGGGAACATAAATCCTGAAGGGACAAGCATGTTCGAGCCTATACATGGAAGCGCGCCCAAATACAAGGGACAGAATAAGGTAAATCCCATTGCTACCATCTGGGCAGGGGCGCTTTTGCTTGACCAGATTGGTGAAAAGGAGGCTGCGGACGCTATTGTCAGGGCTATTGAACAGAATATCGTCAATGGGGAAATTAAAACCTATGATATGGGCGGTTCTAATACCACATCGGATGTCGGGAACGATATTGCACGATTGCTTAAAGAGAGATAACGAACATAACAAAAAAAATGGACATTAACAGCGAACTAATACGAACTCTCGAAAGTTCGTATTAGTTCGTTTTGAGTTAGTTGTTATATCTTTAATATTGCATTGGCAATGTAATAGCCAAATAAATAGCAAAGTCGCATTTGTCTTCCTTCGGAGACCGCTCTAATGGAAAATATCAAGTTAATCGAGACTGGATTGGATAATGTCTTTAGTTTAGAACAGGAAGGTTCAAAAAGGCTTGTCACAAAAAACCTCACGCCTGGAATACAGGTCTATGGTGAGAAGCTCATAACAACGGTAAACGAAGAATACCGCCTCTGGGACCCGAATCGCAGCAAACTTGCAGCCATGATATTGAAAGGCTCAT
>JBAQYK010000103.1:0-6275 GCA_049299995.1 Candidatus Methanoperedens sp. | reverse complement strand
ATGGAGGCTCTCAAAAAGAGGCAGGGGAAGCTATCGGGAAAAGCGGGGATGAAGGGATTGATGGTATAATCAAAGAAGATAAATTGGGGTTAGATAGAATTTACATTCAAGCAAAAAGATGGAATGGAACAGTTGGAAGACCGGAAATACATAAATTTGTAGGAGCTTTACAGGGTCAAGGAGCAAAAAAAGGGATTTTTATAACGACTTCTAATTTTTCTAAAGAAGCAGAAGAATATGCAGATAGGATAGGAACTACTAAAATTGTTTTAATTAATGGAGAAAATCTTACCAACCATATGATTGAAAATAATATAGGTGTTTCAAATGTAGCTACCTTCGAGATTAAGAAATTAGATTTGGACTATTTTGAAGAATAATTCTCTGTAACGGTATTTTATGATAACTCCACGAATTGAAAAGGTCTTGTCATTAAACTTTCATAAGGCTTATTTAAGTCTGCACTAAAATCTCATATTATGACAAAACCTGATATTTTAACTGAGGAATATATTAAAAAGCTAAATGAAATTATAGAACTTTTTAAGATTGAAAAAGAAGGTCAAATGTATTTTCAAAATTTTGGAACAGAACATAATAAATACTATTATAATATTGTTTTATCAATAATAGTAATCTTTATTGGAATCTCTAATGCCGTTTTAATTGCTGGCACAGAATTCAAAAACATTGCATTAATACTTATTATTATAACACTTTTTATGATAGGATATATCATGTTTACTATAAGAAGCTCTGATAAGAGAAGTAAGGATCTTATACATGAATTTTATAAATATAATATTATAATATGTGATATTCAGTCTTTAAAAACATTGCCTTATGAAGTAAATTTGTCAAAATTGATTGACAAAATAAAATTTCGTTATCATCTAAGTACTCCATTCGTAGATGAGAAATATATTTCTGAAACTTGGTTTGAAGAAGTTATGGATTGTTTAAATGAAATTAATAAAGAAATCTTAGAAAAAGAAAAATTTTTGAAGAGTACAAGTATAGATATCCAAAGAAGAGCTACGTAAAATGCTTTAAAAAAAATCTAAATTCATTTTTCATTATCTATTATAGTGCTATATGAAAACCCACCCTCTTTTCCTTCCCATGTCCCTGCGTGAAGCCGCAGAGCTTGGACTCCGGGAATTCGACATCATCCTCGTAACAGGCGATGCCTATGTTGACCATCCATCTTTTGGCGCAGCAGTAATCGGCAGGGCGCTATGGGACGCAGGCTACAGCGTTGGCATCATAGCCCAGCCTGACTGGAAGAGCGATACCGATTTTAAGAAGCTTGGAAAACCGCGATTGTTCTTTGGCGTTACTTCGGGGAATGTGGATTCCATGGTAAATAATTATACTGCGAACCTGAAAATAAGAAGTGATGATGCTTATTCACCAGGCGGGGTTCCAAAGCGACCAAACCACGCAGCCATAGTCTATGCCGATAAACTGCATTCGATTTTTCCAGATACCCCTATAGTCCTAGGGGGTATCGAGGCAAGCCTGCGGAGGTTTGCGCATTACGATTACTGGTCAGACCGGGTGCGCCAGTCCATTCTTGCGGATGCGCCTGCGGATATGCTCGTGTTCGGGATGGGCGAAAAGCAGGTGGTTGAGATTGCTTCACGATTATCAAATGGCGAGGAGATCAAAAACATCACAGATGTTGCCGGCACAACAATCAAAATGGAAATAAGCAGGTGGCGCTCGATAGGGCATGAAGAATACGTAGAGATTCCGGGTTTTTCAGAGGTCTCGCAGGATAAAACACTTTATGCAAGAGCCTTTATGCTTCATTATCAGGAGCAAGACCCGGTTCGTGGAATGCCAGTGGCACAGCCGCATCCGAAAACTGTAATCATCCAGAATAAGCCTGCCATGCCTTTAACGTCTGAAGAATTAGACCATGTGTACGAGCTTCCATTCACAAGGACGGCGCATCCTTCGTATAAAAAACCCATACCTGCGCTGGCTCCTGTTAAGTTTTCAGTTGTGAGCCACAGGGGATGCTTTGCTTCCTGTTCTTTCTGCGCCCTGACGCATCATCAGGGCAGGATAGTGCAGAGCCGCAGTATAGAATCTGTAGTGAGGGAAGTGAAAAGAATGACGAAGATGCCGGATTTTAAAGGGATTGTGCAGGACGTGGGAGGGCCGACAGCCAATATGTATTCGCTGCACTGCGAACGATGGGATACGCATGGCGCATGCGCAGATAAAATATGCACGTTCTGCAAGAGACTTGATACAAGCCATGAAAAACAGGTTGAACTCCTGCGGTGCCTTCTTGAAATCCCGGGCGTGAAAAAAGTGTTCATAGGTTCGGGCATTCGTTATGACCTTGCGCTTTCAGATACTTCGGGCTATCTTCGCGAGCTTTGCGCGCATCATGTGAGCGGGCATCTTAAGGTCGCGCCTGAGCACATAACGCAGCATGTCACCGATATCATGCACAAGCCTTCGAAGGAAGTGTTTGAAGAATTCAAAATGAAGTTTGACACCTTGAACAAGGAACTTGGGAAAAAGCAATATATTCTTCCGTATTTCATGTCAGGACATCCCGGCTGCACAGTAGAGGACATGGTTGAACTTGCGGAGTACATACGCGACAATAATCTTTATACAGAGCAGGTGCAGGATTTCACGCCCACACCGATGACAGCCTCGACATGCATGTATTATACCGGAATCAATCCTTTCACGATGGAAAAGGTGCATGTGGCGAAAGGCAGGGAGAAAAGGATACAGCGCGCCCTGCTGCGGTACAAGGACGAAAGGAATTACGGGCTTGTGTATGAAGGGCTGAAGATGGCTGGGAGGACTGACCTCGTAGGGAACGAATGGAAGTGTTTGATACAAAGAAGGAAAGTTCCAACTTAGGTTAATCTCTCCAGTGTCATAGCTTTAACAGTGTTATTATCCAGAGAGATTAAAAGAGTGGAAATGTCCCTCTTCAAGCCAGAGATAACCTCTATTGGCTGATTTGCTTTCCTGCTCAATTCTTCATCCGGCATAGTTATAATTTCGCCCAATTGCATGTTTAGTATATTGCTGAATAATGTTCTGTCTATTTTAACATCTAATGCCAGTGTTGCCCTTCGTTTAATCACGTAAAGCTTGAATAAAGGGATGCCGGTTTTTTTGTAGAGAGAGAAAACGTTCGCAAAAGCCATATCTTTGATAGTTTTAACTTCCTGTTTCTCAAGTCTCTCAGCATAGGCATCGCCCACACCCTCAATATCCTTGGTTGGAAGATTTTCAATAAGATTTCCTAGTACCTTGATAAAATCAAAGTCCACATAACCAGGGGGATTATTTGAACCATTCCAACCATCACCTTCTATTTCGATTTCCTGCTCAGTTCCAAAAGTTCCTGAAGGAAATGTATATTCACGTACATATTTAAAGGTTGAATCATCGCCGCCTGTGCTTGCCCTGATGGCAACGTAATCCTTGTTACGCTCTATCTCGACATACCATCTCTCAGCAGGTAGGGGATTTGGTGAATTGGGGAAGTATATAGTTTCAATATTACTGCCTGCAGACAGGTACATTGAGTTCGAGCCCGGGTTACTATCGTTTACACCCACGCTACGGTCTATGCGTGCCAGCACCGCTCCATTATCACCTGGAGCTCTAATTATGAAATGCATATTGCGGTTGTTTGTTGGCGCCGCAGGACGTATATTATAGGTTATCGCTGTTTTGAGAATCCACCGGTCTCCAGAAAATGGGCGAACAAGCCAAATAGACTTGGCATAATTTTGTCCACTTCCAGCCACTCGAGCCGTATGATTGGCATCAATTATGTAACGCAGGTATCCTGGTTTGTCAATAAGAGAATAGCTGCCCCTGCCCAGGCTTATTACCCAATCAGAACCCAATATCGTGTCATCAAATTGATCATCAAAAATCACAACTCCCATGTGCTGGATAGCAGCATGCGACCGAATTTCCTCATCCGTCCTTGCAACTTTTGATATATGCAGTTCATCAACAAGCCCAATATCACCTCTACCCCAATCATTCAGATATGCAAAGATGGTGCCGCTAAAAGCAGGCCAAACATTTGCAGTTGAATATGCATCCGCAATTCCATTAACATACAGTTTTGTTCCTGCGGGACCCCAGCTTACTACAACATGAGTCCACTTATTCAAGGGAATAGTTGTTTTTCCGACTGGTGCCTTATCCATGTTCCCTCCCCAACCACCATATGTCAATTTGCCATCGGTATTCAATCCAAAAAGCATTATTGTGCCTGCTGATGGGGGTGAAGGGGTATCATACCAATTGAAATGCAATAATGTCAAAGAATACTGTCGTGGTTTTATCCACATTTCTATTGTCCCTTCAGTAAGCACTCCAGAAGCAGCTTCATTCCTATCCCACATATGCTCTCCATCCCAGCGATACCAGCGGGAAAAGGAATACTTAATGTAAGTGCCCTTAGCAAGATTTACTGCCTTACCCAGATTCGGCAGGCTGTCTTCGTAAGTTAAAGTTCCAAATGCCGTCCCTTTTGTAGCGCCATTAAAATCGTCAAGCAAAACTGTATTACCATCGGGTCTGATTGCGTCCACCATTATATGCTAACCTCCAACTTTATTACCCGTTTTTTTGTGAGTAATTAATAATTTGAAACCATCGTATATATGTTTAACGATTTACTTACTTTTCCCCATGCATACCCTCAGGCTCAAACGCCTCAGTCCTCAGTTCACCATTCTCCTTAATCAACTGCTCCACCTTCTGCTGTGCGCTCTTCAACCTGTCATTGCATTCCATAATAAAAAACACAAAAGTTGTCTGGCGTGCCTCAGCCGCCAACCCATTTACAAAGCCCACGTATCGAAATGCAACAACCTTAAATACCTGACAAAAGAATTTTAGAATATCATTAAAAGGAATTTTCCATGAGTAGCTCTATCGAAGCAGTTAAGCATCTGTCAAAAGACCTTGGAATAAACGAAGACGCTCTCATACGTGAAGGCATCATCGAGTACATAAAATCCAGAATCAAAGGTTGTATGAGGGATAGGCTGGAAATTATATCCAGACATAAGGTATCCTCTATGGATGAATTTGAAAAAAAAGTACGGGAAGGCAGCATTCCTGAACATCCCGGTTGGGAAGATTTGATCATTCTTGAAAATCTTGAAAATACAATCAAGAAACTAAAAAAGGAACTCTCGCATGTTGGAAACATATCTTTTTCTTGAATCAATCGCGAGACAATTCAAAGAAGTTGTTCTGGAAACAAAAATAATTAAACTCCCCTCCGGCGAACCTGCTAAATTGAGAATCGAGCTGATTGATGGCAGCTTTGCAGATGTCTGGATTTCGATTTCCGGAAAATATTCATATCATTGGGACAGGTCTGAAATTGATGGAACAATATATCGTTACGATAATGCCCCCCATAAGGTCTGGGCACGTTTGACTACTTTTCCGCATCATTTTCATGATAAACATGAAAAAACAGTGATTGAAAGTGACTTACCCTCAAAGCCTGAAATGCAGATGAAAAAGTTCATGGATTTTATACGTAAAACATTAGTACGATAATCACTTTGAAAATTAGAGTTTATTCCTCCACCTCAAACGGCTCCGTCCTCAGCTCTCCATTTTCCTCACTCAACTGCTCAACCTTCTGCTGTGCATTTTTCAACTTGTCATTGCATTCCCTCACAAGCTTAATCCCCTTCTCAAAAAGCATAAGGCTCTCATCAAGTGAAAGCTGTCCTTTCTCAAGTTTCTCAACTATTCCTTCAAGTTCAGCCAGTGATTCCTCAAAATTCATTTCCATGTGCATACCTCCTTGTCATTTACTTTGCATTTGATTTTTCCATCAGTAACTATTATCGAAAGCTCATCCTTTTTCTCAACATCACCTATGTTGCGCACAAGCGTTTCTTCAGGCAATTTCAATGTTATGCTGTAACCCCGCAAAAGCGTTCCAAGCGGGCTGACCGCATCAAGTTTACCCGCATGCGCATTGAAAAGCGACTTTTTTGATTCCATGATTCTCTTCACACTCAATATCTGCCGCTGTGTAATTTCATCGATATACTGCATGTTATCAGCAATTCGTTCCATGAGTACGCGCGGCTCAACTCCTGCCGCGAGTTCGGAAGCGCGGGCTATCAAATCGCTGATATTGCGCCTCTGGTTTTCGATTAACCTGTCGCCCAGCCTGCCTACATGATTTGCAAGCTCCGCTCTGTCCGGAACCGCTAATTCTGCCGCAGCCGATGGTG
>JBAQYK010000102.1:0-2553 GCA_049299995.1 Candidatus Methanoperedens sp. | reverse complement strand
ATTTTCTCGGTCTATCCGACCCATACAGCGAGCGCGACCTGGAAACTGCCATCCTCCGGGAACTTGAGCGGTTTTTGCTGGAACTCGGCACGGATTTTACATTTGTAGCGCGCCAGAAGAGGATTACCATTGATAATGAAGACTACTATATTGACCTGCTTTTCTATCATCGCAGTATGCGCCGTATGGTGGTGATCGAACTGAAACTTGGAAAATTCCAGGCAGCAGATAAGGGGCAAATGGAGCTTTACCTGCGCTGGCTTGATAAATATGAGAGGCGCGAGGGTGAAGAGAGTCCGCTGGGGTTGATATTATGCGCCGAGAAGACCGCGGAACATGTTGAACTGCTACAACTGGAGAACAGCAGTATTCGTGTGGCTGAGTACCTTACTGAACTTCCGCCACGTCCGCTTCTTGAAGCAAAACTGCATGAAGCGATACGTCTGGCGCGGGAGCAAATCGCAGCCCGCGAGGTTCCAAGGCTGGAGGGGAAGACAGAATGAGCGCAGAACTCTCTCTAAAAACCACAGGCGCGCCGCCCGCAGGTGGAAGCCTTTCAGTGCATATAAGGATTCGGGCGTGGAATGGCTTGGAGATGTGTCGGCGCAGAAAACAAAAGCAGTGGTGATTTTTTGGACACGATTGACAGGATGGAGGCGTAGCGATGATCAACCCTGAAATCCTTAACGAAGCCGTGCACCGCCTCGTAGATAAATTTCACCTTGAAAAAATCATCCTTTTCGGCTCACAGGCGCGGGAAACTGCAGACAGCAGGAGCGACATAGACCTATTAATAGTATCGCCTATAAAAGAAAAGCGCCGAAAATTAATGGTTGAAATGAATAGGGCGCTGACCGAATTAGAATACGCGTTTGATATAATCATTCTCACAAGAGAAGAATTTGAACGCGACCGAAAAATCCCCGGCACTATTGGAAGATATGCATCAAGGGAAGGCAGGATTCTTTATGAACACTTATGATATGGATATCCTGTATGAATGTGTAAAAACGGCGAACCAGCACGGCAGTTTTGGTACGTGGAAATGGGCAGTATCAAAAAATCATGCTGATGTTGCCGGTATTCTTATAGAGGAGGCAAATTAATGGTCGACCAAAAAATCAAACTCTTCGGCATCTGCGGCAGCCCAAAAAAAGGCGCTACCGACTATATTGTCCAGGAAGCCCTGAAATATGCAAAAGAAAAGTACGAAGCAGAAACCGAATACTTCTCTGCGATGGGGAAAAAACTGAACTTCTGCATCCACTGCGATTATTGCATACGGGAGAAAAAAGGATGTATCCACAATGATGATATGCAGGTGGTATATGAAAAACTCAAATGGGCAGATGCGCTCATAATCGGAACACCGGTCTATCAGGGCATGGTGAGCGGTCAAACGAAGGTCGTCATGGACAGGTGCAGGGCGATTGCTGCGCGAGACCCGCATTTTCTCCTCAACAAACCCGGGGCGGCTATTGCAGTCGGAGGTGATAGGACCGGAGGACAGGAACCCTCTATACAGGCGATACTCAATTTTTATGTCATAAATGAGGCGCTTCCCGTGGGCGGGGGGTCATTCGGCGCCAATCTGGGGGCAGCTTTCTGGTCAAAAGATATGGGGGCAGCCGGAGCAAGAGAAGATGCAGAAGGTTTAAAAAGTATGCGCAGGACTGTCGATAGGCTGATTAATTTGACAATATTAAAATAGACCTATCACCTTTATTTTACTATATGGGTTTAAATTCAGTACTCCAACATTTGGATATAAATAACATCTCTCTTCAAAACCGCATTGTTTTCCCGGCTTTCCAGACGAATTTTGCAACGCGAGACGGTTTCGTTACAGACCGTTTGCTCCGCATATATGGAAAATTATCAGAAGGGGGCAGCGGTTTAATAATTGTTGGAGGCATAGCAGTTTCGGATGATGGAACTCCCAACACAAATGCCTTGAAAATAAACCATGACGAACATATTTCAGGTTTAAAAAAGCTTTTCTCCCTCATCAAGAAAAACGGCGCAGTCCCTGCAGCCCAGTTAATACATGCAGGGCGGCAGACCTTATCTGCAATGACCGGGCATCCACTCGTGGCGCCATCAGCGATTCCCTGCCCTGTTATGAAAGAGACACCTGTTGAACTTGACAGGAACGGGATAAAAAGGATACAGGATGATTTTGCGGATGCAGCCGGCAGGGCAAAAAAAGCCGGGGCGGAATTGATTGAACTTCACGGCGCTTTTGGTTACCTGATAGGCGCATTCCTTTCACCGTATTCGAACAAACGCACGGACGAATACGGCGCGGATAAGGCGCTGTTCTTTACCGAGATAATCGAAAAAGTAAAAAGAAATGTTGGGGATACGCCGATATCGTGCCGCATCAGCGCAGATGAATTCGTTGATGGCGGGCTTACCCTGAATGATACGATAAAAATTGTGCCCAGGCTTGTAGATGCAGGCGTCGATGTCATCAGCGTCGGCGCCGGAACGTATGCAAGCATGAAACACATGGCGCCCACTATGGATATGGGTGAAGGCGTACATGTGTAC
>JBAQYK010000101.1:0-7403 GCA_049299995.1 Candidatus Methanoperedens sp. | reverse complement strand
GTATTAAGTTATGAGCCTTAAAAAATGTAAAATTAAAGACTTGGGGCATATTTATACAGGTAATACGCCACCAACATCCGAAAGAAAATACTATGGAGATAAATACCCTCTAATTAAGCCTACTGATATGACGGTTGATGGGCGTTATATTGGTAAGACAGAAGAAAGCCTATCAGAAGAAGGATACAATTTATTTAAAGGAAAACTTGTACCAGAAAATACCCCTTGCATAGTCACTATTGGCACCATTGGTAAATTGTGCCTTACAAAAGAACCAAGCTTCTGCAATCAAGCTGTAAATAGCATCGTTGTGAATAGAGAGTTATATGACCCACTATATGTCTTTTATTTAATGAAAATTTCCAATCCTAAAGTAAAATTTTTGTCTAGCGGCACAGCATCGGGTAGAGAGAATGTAAGTAAAACTGCATTTGAGAATATTGAAGTTGAAGTGTTCCCTCTCCCCACCCAACATAAAATCGCCGCCATCCTCAGCGCCTACGACGACCTCATCGAAAACAACACGCGGCGCATCAAAATCCTTGAAGAGATGGCGCAGGCGCTCTACCGCGAGTGGTTCATGAAGTTTCGGTTTCCGGGGCATGAGAAAGTGAAAATGGTGGAGTCGGAGCTTGGGATGGTGCCGGAGGGGTGGGAGGTTAAAAAATTAGGTGATGTTGTCGAACTCGCGTATGGTAAAGCCTTGAAAGCAGACGATAGAGTTGAAGGTTCATTTCTAGTTTATGGCTCTGGTGGTGTTGTTGGCTATCATAATGAGTGTTTAGTCAAAGGGCCTGGGATTATTGTTGGTCGTAAAGGTAATGTGGGTAGCGTATTTTGGTCAGATTATGATTTCTTCCCAATAGATACCGTTTATTATGTAAAGAGCACGATCCCGCTGCCTTATATTTATTATAACCTGCAATCGCAAAACTTCATTAATAATGATGCTGCTGTTCCTGGATTAAATAGAAATCAGGCGTATATGTTACCCTTCTTGCTGCCAAAAGAGGAAGTTTTATTTAAGTTTGAGATTTTTGTGAAAAATGTCTTTAAACACACCAAAAATTTAAGAAACAAAAACGCCAACCTCCGCCGCACCCGCGACCTGCTGCTGCCGAAGCTCATCTCAGGCGAGGTGGACGTGGAGAAAATCGATGTGCAAATAAACAACTCAGGAGGAACATGAATAAAACCCATCCTCTCTGGCTCCCTCGCTACACCCTCACTCCCGCAATCGCCCGCGCGCTCATGGACATTGAAGCCGCGCGCGCCGTGGTCGAGCAGACGCCCCTGCCGCCGGCAGCAGAGGCTGAACTGCGCCACCGTGCACGCATACGTTCCACGCACTACTCAACACGCATAGAGGGCAACCGTTTGACGCTGGCAGAGGCGCAACAGGTGATTGAGGGAAAACCGGCGCACTTCCACGGACGTGAAAGAGATGTCAGCGAAGTTAAAAACTACTGGAATGCGCTGCTGCGCGTGGAGGAATGGGCTGCAAAAAAGATACCGCTCACCGAAGAGCTTATTCAAAGGCTTCATGCACTTATCGAGAAGGGGGCGCGCGCTAAACCCACACCTTACCGGGATGGTCAGAACGTAATCCGCGATTCAGCATCAGGTGGAATAATTTATCTGCCGCCCGAAGCCAAAGATGTGCCCACGCTCATGGCTGCGCTGGTCGAATGGGTGCACAGGGCAGAAAAGGACGGGCTGCCTGTACCGCTCATAGCCGGTCTTATGCATTACCAGTTCGTCACCATTCATCCATACTATGACGGCAACGGAAGGACGGCGCGCCTGCTTGCGACTTTCATCCTGCACCGTGGCGGCTACGGATTGAATGGCTTCTTTTCCCTTGAAGAACACCATGCGCGCGACCTGGAGGGCTATTACCGCTCACTCGCAGTCCATCCACACCATAACTATTACGAAGGGCGCTGGGATGCTGACCTGACACCATGGCTTGAATACTTCGCCATAACCCTTGCTGGAGTGTTCACTGCTGCAAAAGATGAAGCGTTGCGCTATTCTGCGCGGGGTGTGCCAGCAGAACCCGAAGAACTGCGCCGTCTTGACCACAGGGCGCGGACTGTTCTTGCGCTATTCACAAAAGCAGAACAGGTTACTACTTCACAGGTCGCTGCTACTCTTGGACTTTCAGAGCGTATGGCGCGCCTGCTGCTCAATACATGGGTCAAAAATGGCTGGCTGGTTATAGCAAATCCATCCAACCGGAAACGAGCATACGGTTTATCGGCAATTTATCGGCAATACATCGACAGTTTATCGGCAATGCCGGAGGTCGAAAAAAAATGAACACCGATTACTCCGAAGACTCACTTGTCGAGCAGCCAGCCATAGAACTCTTCAGCGAACTTGGCTGGCAAACCGCCAACTGCTTCTACGAAAAGTTCGGAGAAAACGGGACGCTCGGGCGCGAAATCTCAAGCGTTGTAGTCCTCGTACCCCGCCTTCGCGCCGCGCTTGTGCGCCTGAATCCCGACCTGCCCTCAGAAGCCATCGAGCTTGCCATCGAAGAACTCACGCGCGACCGCAGCATCATGAGCCCGGCGAATGCCAACCGCGAAGTATATGGTTTGCTCAAGAACGGCGTGAAAGTCTCTTTCCGGGGCAAAGAAAATGAAGGGGTAGTTAGAAACGTACAGGTAATCGACTGGAACAAGCCTTCCAATAACGACTTATTCCTTGCATCGCAGTTCTGGGTAACAGGTGAGATGTACAAGCGCCGCGCAGACCTTGTGGGCTTTGTCAACGGTCTGCCGCTCATCTTCATCGAACTTAAGGCATCGCACAAACGAATGGAACATGCATACAGGGATAACCTGCGCGACTACAAGAATACAATACCGCAGATCTTCTGGTATAACGGCTTCATTATCCTTTCAAACGGTAGCCAGAGCAAAATAGGCAGCATGACAGCAGAGTGGGAGCACTTCGCGGAGTGGAAAAAGATAAACAGCGAAGGTGAGGAGGGTATTGTTTCACTGGACACAATGATCCGGGGAACATGCGAGCCGGCACACCTTCTTGACATTATCGAGAATTTCATGCTATTCAGCGAAGCAAGCGGCGGGATTGTTAAGCTGGTTGCGAAGAACCACCAGTACCTTGGTGTAAATAACGCTACTGAGGCATTGAAGCAGATTGAACAGAACAAGGGGCGCCTCGGTGTTTTCTGGCACACGCAGGGCAGCGGGAAAAGCTACTCCATGGTATTCTTCTCCCAGAAAGTGCTTCGAAAAATTCCCGGTAATTTCACGTTCGTTATCGTGACCGACAGGCAGGATCTGGACAACCAGATATACAAGAACTTTGCAGGTTCCGGCGCGGTGACTGAGGAGCAGGTGCAGGCAGAGAGCGGAGAACACTTAAAGCAACTGCTGCGAGAAGACCACCGCTACATATTCACACTTATTCAGAAATTCCATACAAAGAAGGGTGAAACCTATCCTATGCTTTCAGCTCGTAAAGATATCATCGTCATCACAGATGAGGCACACCGCAGCCAGTACGATGCTCTTGCCATGAACATGCGAAATGCCCTTCCCAATGCGGCATTCATCGCATTCACAGGCACCCCTCTTATTTTCGGTGAAGAAAAGACAAAAGATGTTTTCGGAGATTACGTCAGCATCTACAACTTCAAGCAATCCGTAGATGACGGCGCCACAGTTGCGCTTTATTACGAGAACCGCATCCCTGAGCTTCAACTCACCAACAAGGAATTGAATGAAGACCTGCAGCGCGTCATCGAAGAGGCAGAACTGGATGAAGAGCAGGAGAATAAACTTGAGCGCGAGTTCGCGCGTGAATACCACCTGATAACAAGGGATGACCGGCTGGAGAAGATTGCCAAAGACATTGTCGCTCATTTCATGGGACGCGGACAATTCGGGAAAGCAATGGTGGTCTCTATTGACAAAGCAACTGCTGTACGGATGTACGATAAGGTGCAGAAATACTGGAAAACGTACCTGAAGGATTTACAGGCTAAGCTGGTAAAATGCGGTGGCTCCGAGAAAAAGAAACTTGAAGAAAAAATCAAATTCATGGAAGAGACCGACATGGCGGTCGTGGTGTCTCAGTCGCAAAATGAGATTGAAGACTTTAAGAAAAAGGGTCTGGACATTGCCCAACATCGCAAGAGAATAGTAAAAGAGGACCTCGATAAGATGTTCAAGGACCCGGATGACCCGTTTCGCATCGTATTCGTGTGCGCCATGTGGATGACAGGCTTTGATGTACCATCCTGTTCCACCATCTACCTTGACAAACCCATGCGTAACCATACCCTAATGCAGACAATCGCACGGGCAAACCGGGTATTCAGGGAAAAATTAAACGGACTCGTAGTGGATTACGTCGGGGTGTTCAGGAACCTGCAAAAAGCACTTGCAATCTACGGCTCTGGCTCAGGCGGCGGGATAAATGAAGGTGAAACTCCGGTAAAGGACAAGAGTGTGCTCGTTGAACAGCTAAAGCAGGTAATTTTGGAGACCACGGCATTTTGCACAGAACGAGGCATTGACCTCTCAAAGATACAGACAGTCTATGGTTTTGAGCGTGTGAAGTTGATTGATGATGCTATTGATGCAATATTGACCAGCGACGAATCAAAGGCAAAGTACCTTTCGATGGCAGCTACTGTGGTCAGAATATACAGGTCTATCCTTCCCGACCCTGCAGCCAACGAGTTCTACCCGATGCAGTCTCTCTTTGCTAAATTAGCAGAGAAGATACGCTCAATGGTAATAGAGGCTGATATTACCGGTGTTATGGAAGCAGTAGATGAGCTTCTGGATGCTTCCATCTCGACTGAAGGATATGTTATCAGGCAGCCGCTTGAACCCTCTGATACTGAACATCTGGTGGATTTAAGCAGGATAGACTTCGAAGCGTTGAAGGCACGTTTTGAGAAAAGCCGGAAGCACATCGAGACTGAGAAATTAAGGAGCGCAATCAATCTTAAGCTGGTGCAGATGGTTCGATTAAACAAGAGCCGGACGAATTACCTTGAAAAGTTCCAGAAAATGATAGATGAGTACAACTCGAGTTCTTACAATGTAGAGACGTTCTTCGCAAGACTTGTGGAATTTGCGCAGGAACTCAATGCAGAGGAGAAACGGGGGATCGCAGAAAAGCTCACCGAGGAGGAACTGGCGATCTTCGACCTTCTCACAAAGCCTGAGATGACACTGAAAAAGAAAGAAGAGCGGGAAGTTAAGAAGGTGGCACAGGAGCTTCTTGAAACTCTGAAAAAGGAAAAACTGGTTCTCGATTGGCGAAAGCGCCAGCAATCGAGGGCTGCTGTGCGATTGTCTATCGAAGAGCTTCTCGCTGATCGACTGCCGCAGAGTTACACAAAGGAATTATATCAGCATAAGTGCGATATGGTTTATCAGCATATATATGACTCGTATTTCGGGCAGGGGCCGAGTATTTATCCATCCGCGGTTTGACCATTATTATTGATAGGGTTTTTAAATCTCTACTCCCGATTTTACCTGACATAACAATTAAGACAACACGCGCGTAATCAATATCATGCAAATCCTCGTCCACGTCTGCTGCGCCCCGTGCTTCACATACCCGCATAAGCGGATGCTTGAGGAAGGACATGATGTGACAGCCCTGTTCTATAACCCGAACATTCATCCTTATACAGAATATAAAAACCGGCTCCAATCGCTTGAAAAATATGTGGAGATAAAAGCAACAAAAGTGATTTACAAAAACTATGACATGGAAAACTACCTCCGCGGCGCCATCGCAGCTCCCGAACGATGTGAATTCTGCTATGCTTACAGGCTCTCCGAAGCCGCCAAAACAGCAGCTCAATTGGGATTTGACGCTTTCACAACCACCCTTCTAATATCGCCATACCAGAAGCATGAACTGCTCGCTCAAGTTGGCGAAAAAGCCGCTAATGATTACGGTATCGAGTTTTATTACGAGGATTTCAGGGAAGGGTACAGGGAATCGCGAGAAATAGCCAGAGCTTTTGAACTGTACATGCAAAAATACTGCGGATGCATCTTCAGCGAAAAAGAGCGATATCTTAAATCCCAAAAAGTAGGAGTGCTACCATGAAAATACTTGTCGCTGAATACGCAGTGGGCGCAGGCGTGGATGAATTCATGCTCGAAGGACGGGCGATGCTGGGCGCTCTTCTGCGGAGCTTTGTTTCCTGCGGTCATGACGTATTTTACCCCACAGCGGGAGAGCGGCTTGGCGCAGGAAAGGCTGTGAAGACGGCAGGACTCGAGGAAACTCTTGAAAAATTATCAAAAAAATGCGATGCTGCGCTGGTTATTGCGCCGGATGAGATGCTGGGCGACCTGACAGCGCTGGTTGAAAAAAACACCGTAAATCTGGGGTGCCCGTCAGATTCGGTGCGCCTGTGTGCCGATAAACTCGAATGCACTCGCGCGCTTGAGCGGGAAAAGCTCCCCGTGCCTGAGACAATAGGAAGTGGGGAATACGATGGCGATTTCGTGATAAAACCCAGGTTCGGCTGCGCTTCAGAAGGAATGCATAGAAGCAGGAGCGGAACGTTAAAGGAAGGTTTGATCGCCACCCGTTTTATAGAGGGAGAGCACTTGAGCGCAAGCCTTATAACAGGAAAAACACAGCTTCTCCTCACGGTTAACAAACAGTTGATTGAAATAAACGATAACATATCCTATAAAGGCGGGATAGTTCCATATCAATGCGACAGGAAAGAGGAGGTTATCGATGTCGCAAAAAAAACAGTGAAAGCGCTGGGATGCCGGGGATATGCAGGCGTTGATATAGTGCTTGGGGATAAACCGTATGTAGTGGATGTCAATCCCCGACCAACCACATCCATTATAGGAATAACGAGAGTGCTTGATATCGAAATAGCAGACCTGATTCTAAAGTCGAAATTCGGGGAGCTTCCGAAGGATGTGAACGTAAAAGGCAGTTTCACCTTTAAAAAAGAAGAATTACTTGGACTTTAACGAACCATACAGATAGAACGCCCCAAGTACAGTGTTAAACCAGTATGAGGCAAGCCTGTAAAGCAGAGTTGCCAATATTGCCATCTCGACCGGCACTCCGCCATATATGAACAGTATCGCCATGGTGCCGTCTACGATGCCAAGACCGCCGGGAAGAAACAGTGGCAGCCAGCCGCTTATCATCGAGATGGTATAGGTAACAATCAGTACGCTGATGTGGAGATGCGTTTCATCTATGGAAAGAAATATAGTGTATATTGCAAGGATATCAAAAATCCACCCGAGGTACGAGAACAATATGGCTTTTGCAAGTCCGTATTTATTATGGCGGATGTTTTTAAGACCGCCGTGGAAGGAGTTTATTGATTCCTCAACTGCAACTGTATACGCCGT
>JBAQYK010000100.1:0-3350 GCA_049299995.1 Candidatus Methanoperedens sp. | reverse complement strand
GCTTATGGCATTGATGTCCACGCCTGATTTGAGTTTTGCTCCTCTGTCGCTATATAGGTCTATTTTGTCAGCCACGTTTATTTACCTCCTAATTTTTTATTTTCCAAGAAATTGCTCACTTGGAAGCGATACAACAAACGAGCGACGGCAACATTATCGATATAGAACCAAAAACAAGACAACTATGTTCTATTCATCCCGACAATGTTGTGTTTTATTGTATCGAACAACCATTACAATCCCTTGCAGAACCTATCAATTCCTTTAAAGTACTTAAAGTTTACGAATCGTTCACGATAATACATTATAAAATAAATCAAGGCGAAGCTTCACGCTTTTTTTTACACTTTGCAATTAAATTATATATTTATCCGCCGCTTTCAAGGCTAACGTCGCCCATTTCTGCGGTGGGGGCTTCCTTCTGTTTCTCCAATGCTTCGTTTACTTCTTCGCGAGTGAATATCTTCTCACTGAGGTATTTCTCCTCAACTTGCTGGATTGTTTTTAGAACCTCGGTTTTATAGTATAGATTGGTTTTATCGACAAGAGCCCAGGTACCTTCTTCATCTGAAACAATCTCAGTTACATTGCCTTTCGTACCTGTAGGCGTATAGATTACAAAACTTCCAACATTCAAAGGGTTTCCTGCCGAATCGGAGAGCTTTATTTCACTCATCTGTTCCTATGATTAAACTGATTACTATTAATAATTACGGTCACAAGCCAATAGGTTTAAATGACTTTCTTACATCTCATGAAGCCATGGAAATACTCGCTGACATAGGAGGACGCCCCGGGCATGACTGCCGCGGTTTTTGCAGATATTGTTATTTTAAAGGGGTAAATGAAGTCCCTGCTTTCGGGTGCAAGCACTGCCTTCCCTTCCAGAAGGGCTGCAATTACTGTACTAAGAATGTAAAAGAGGGATATTCCAGCTTTAAACCATTATCCCTGGTGGCGCAGGAGGTACAGCAGGAATTGTTTTTTAATAAGGGAACTAACGTATCAAAATTCAACGTAAGCGGCGGAGGGGATGTGAGCTGCTATCCTGAGCTTAAATCCCTTGTGAAATTCCTCTCGCAATTCAAAAAACCAATACACCTTGGCTACACAAGCGGGAAAGGACTTAATAAGGAAGATGCGATGTTCTTCATCAACTGCGGTGTAAAGGAAGTCACGTTCACAGTTTTTGCCACAGACCCGGAGCTTCGGCGAAAATACATGAACGACAGGACAGCAGAGGATTCACTTGAAGCACTCCGTACTTTTGCAAAACAAATCGAAGTATATGCCGCTTCGGTACTTATCCCGGGCGTTAATGACGGCGATGTTCTTTTAAAAACCTGCGCCGACCTTGAGGAAATGGGCGTAAAAGGTTTCATCCTGATGCGGTTTGCCAATGCAGTTGAGCAGGGTTTGATACTTGATAACGCCCCTGTGATAGAAGGGGTAGTCCCTCATACGCTTTCCGAATTCAGGGCAATCGTTGATGATATTAACAATAAGTTCAAGTTCCGCGTCACAGGAACGCCCCTCTACGACCCTGAAACAGGCTCACCGTTTGCCATAAGAAATGAACCCGAGGCGCTCTCAAAACTGCCCAGGCTCACAAAAGAGGCTACAATAATAACAAGCGAAGTCGCAGCGCCGTTGTTGAAGGAAATTTTCGACAAACTTGGCGGTTTGGTAAATATCGTGCCTGTAAAAAAAGACGTTGGCTGCCTGATTACAATTGAAGATATAAAAGCTCTTGACCTCTTTCAAATAAAAGAAACGGCTTTCTTCCCGGGCAGGGCGTTTGTCCATGACCCTGAAATCAAGAAAGTATTGACTGGCGACGGCGTGGATAGATTGGTGCGCAGAGGTCCTGATATGCTGACTGTTGATGGTGAAATGAGTATTTCGATGACAAAGGAAGAGGTTATTGCCAGGGAGATAGAGGCTTTTACTGAATTGATACAGATGATAAATGCGCTGGGGACGGCTCCGAAAAAATAGCTTTAATCTTTTTTATCCTTCTCACCAGGAATCCCGCATACCTTGCATGGCTCATTATCAGAAAGGTTAAGTTTCTCAGCATCCATCGCCCGCGTGCCCTCGGCAAGCACAGCCGCGTTGGATAGCGACCCCGCAATCAATATGGCATCAAAGATTTCCTCTTTTGTGATGCCGAGGCGCTGCGCCACACGGATATGCAGCTTGAGGCAATGCTCGCACCGCAGCGCCGATGCCACACCTATTGATATAAGCTCTACGGTTTTCGCATCAAGACGTTTGAATTCCCGCACGATGGCATTCTCGTAAATAACTTTAGCTACAAGCAGCTCAGGCGACTGTTTCATGAAATTCAGGATATACGGCACTTCCCCGTAAATTTTTTCAACCTCTTTTAATAATTCTTCGGCTGCCTCATCCGGCTCTTTTTTCAGGATTTTTTCAATCTTTTGCAATTCCATGTTTCTAATAAAACTGTTGTATTTCTATACTAAATAAAGATTTGTATTTGCTGAAATACCGTTTGGTTTTATTCGATTCTATCCCCGAAAGCAAAATTCGGTTTGACATGACGGATTCTTATATTCAGTTTCTCCCCTTTTTTTGCACCTTTGACAAACACGACAAAATCATTGATTTTAGCTATCCCGTCCCCGCTGGCTCCTATATCTTCAATAGTAACATTATATTCTTCATTTATCCTTACCGCCCCTGAAAGCAATTCCCTGCCAATAACATATATCTCGGCACTCTGTTTCCGGGATGCTGCCGGGGAATGTGCCTTGACTTTCACAAAACCCTGCCGTACCTTATCAAGGAAATCCGGAAATAAATCCCCCTGGAAGACCTTTACTGCAAATCCACCGCCGGGTTTTAATATCTTTTTCGCGCACTCAAGAGCCGAGGTAGCAAGGTCGATGGAGCGCGCGTGGTCATAACTCCAGTTCCCGGTTAGATTGGGAGCCGCGTCGCAGATAACAGTATCTGCTCCCTCTTTTCTTATTTTTTCTTTTATTTTTTCCACGGTAACATCAAGACGAATATCCCCTTTTATTGTTTCAATGCCTTCAATTTTCTCGATAGGCAGTATATCCACACCGACTATTTTACCGCCGGAAATCTCTTTTGCAATCTGGAGCCAACCCCCGGGCGCAGCTCCAAGATCAACAACAGTATCGCCTTTTTTAATAATGTTAAATTTTTCATTTATCTGCTTAAGTTTAAAAGCGGCACGCGAGCGATAACCCTCATCCTTGGCTTTCTTGTAAAAATAATCTCTTCTATCACGAGGCATTTTGCTTGTTCCCTACATATACCCACTGGTCATAAATGCCTTTTTCATCGGTATTATCTCC
>JBAQYK010000099.1:0-9339 GCA_049299995.1 Candidatus Methanoperedens sp. | reverse complement strand
ACTGCGGGCAATGCTTCAGGAATTAACGATGGAGCAGCCTGTGTTCTTCTTATGTCTGAAGAAAAGGCAAAAGACCGGGGACTCAAACCCCTGGCAACCATCCAGAGTTATGGGTTATGCGGGGTTCCTCCTGAACTGATGGGTCTTGGTCCTATTTGTGCGACAAAAAAAGCCATCGAAAGAGCAGGCATAACTTCTGATAAACTCGACCTTATAGAACTCAATGAAGCCTTTGCATCCCAGAGTATCGCTGTTAGAAGGGAACTGGGCTTCCATCCTGACAAAGTTAATGTTAATGGCGGCGCCATAGCCCTCGGACATCCCATAGGAGCCAGCGGCGCAAGGATACTGGTCACGCTTCTGCACGAATTACAACGAAGGAAAGGTACATATGGTCTTGCAACCCTCTGTATTGGAGGGGGTCAGGGTATTGCCATGGTGGTAAAGAGGTAGTTAATATGGGAAAGAAAGCAGGATTGGAAGGTAAAGTCGCCCTTGTTACTGGAGGTTCAAGGGGGATAGGGCAGGCGATTGCCTTGCGGTTGGCGGAAGAGGGCGCAGATATTGCAATTAATTATCAGTCAACGAAAGAGCAAGCTGAGAAGTTATCAAAGTTGATAGACCAGATGGGCATGATAGACGAATTTGAGAAATTATCCCTGAAGATAGACCTGATGGAGACAAAGGAGAACGCGAAGGAAGTATCGGAGTTAATAGATTCTATGGGCAAGCATTCCATCATATGCCAGGCAAACGTCAATGACTTTGAACAGGTGAAACGAATGCGAGAGGAGGTTGTAAAGCAGTTCGGTAAAATAGATATCCTGGTCAATAACGCAGGAATAGTAAGGGATAAATCGTTTGTAAAAATGACCCCGCAGATGTGGAGCGAAGTCTTATCTGTGAACCTGGATGGGGCTTTCTACTGCACCAAAGCGGTCATAGAAGGTATGCTGGAAAGGAAGTACGGCAGGATCGTGAATATATCCTCGGTTATCGGGAGAATGGGCAACCGCGGGCAGGCGAACTATGCAGCTTCAAAGGCAGGATTAATAGCTCTATCGCAAACGCTGGCAAAAGAATTTGCAGGTAAGGGTATAACCGTAAACGCTGTTGCGCCAGGATTTATTGAAACTGATATGCTAAAATCGGTTCCCAAAGAGATAATGGAAAAAATTCTTGCCCAGATACCTCTGGGAAGACTTGGGAAGCCATCCGAGGTGGCAGGAGCTGTGGCATACCTGGTCTCAGAAGACGGGAATTACATGACAGGTCAGGTCATTGATATAAACGGGGGACTCTACATTTAATCTATTTTAAAAAATTTAGTCCTCATATATTGTATAATTACATGCGTATAGAATAAAATCTCCTTTAATTATTTTTCATAACTTGATAGTAAGAGGTGCAGTAAATGTTAGTTGTCACGTGTGTCAAACAGGTACCTGATACTACTCAGGTTAAAGTTGACCCGATCACTGGTACTCTGATCAGAGAAGGTGTGCCTTTCATCATAAATCCATTTGATACCCATGCTTTAGAAGAAAGTCTCATGCTCAAAGAAAATTACGGCTTTCGCGTAGCGGTTATTTCCATGGGACCTCCTAATACTGATGTTACATTGCGAAAAGCCCTATCCCTGGGAGCTGATGAGGTGGTACTATTGAGCGACAGGGCATTCGGTGGAGCTGATACCCTGGCTACCAGCATGGTTCTTGCCGAAGCAATAAAGAAGCTTGGTCAGAAGGAAGAGGTGGCTATTGTAGTTTGCGGCAGGCAGACCATTGATGGAGACACAGCTCAAGTAGGGCCGGGTATTGCTACTCGTTTAGGATATTCACAACTGACCCTGGTAGACCGCATTGAAAACATAGACATGCAAACAAAGAAAATAAGGGTTAGACGCAAACTGGAAGGCAGGCACGAGGTCGTCGAGGCGACTCTTCCGGCAATGATCTCAGTGGTACGAGAAATAAACCGCCCTCGATATCCAACAGTGCCCATGCGCCTTTTGGCAGAGGATGCCGCAGTGACAATTTGGAATAACAAAGTGATGGGACTGAGAGAAGACACGATCGGGCTTAAGGGCTCTGCCACTGCGGTTCGCAAGATATTTTCACCGGAAAGGGAGAGGGGCGAGATAATTGGCGATGGTATCAGCAAACCGGAGGAAGCTGCCCGGTTATTGATAGGCAAGCTCAAAGAAAAAAACCTCCTGAGTCTATAGTTCTAATGAATTTTAATATGAATCAATAAGAGACACATACTAATGGAAGAAGAGAAAAAAATAAGGAAACCCCGCGGTGTTTCCCGGCTTACTCCGGGAAAATGCATCGCATGCGGAGCCCGTTGCCAGAGCACTTGCCCTGAAGACGCAATTGAAATGAACGACAGGGGCGAGCCAATCATAAATGTAGAAAAATGCATTGGCTGTCGAAGATGTGTCAAGGTTTGCCCTGCCGATGCTCTTGAGATGTATTACACGCCGGATGGAGAGAAGATACTGGCACAAATAGCTGTGGATGCTTTGGGAAAAGAACAAAAAGAGGTAAGCATTGAGGAAGCCGAAGCGTTTGCCAAGATCAAAGAATACAGGGGTGTCTGGGTCTTTGTGGAACATGCCGAAGGTGAGCCTGCTACTGTGTCATGGGAACTGCTGGGTGCGGGTGCGAATCTTGCCAGAACCCTGGGTGTGGAGTTATGTTCTGTGGTTATCGGCGATAACGTGGAGGATATTTGCCGGGAGTCTGTTGCCTATGGTGCTTCACGAGTCTTTGTAATCGATGCTCCTGTATTTCATCACTATCGCACCGAGACGTATTGCAGTGCCATTTATTATTTGGTGGAAAAATACAAACCTGAGATATTATTAATGGGTGCTACAGGTTTGGGAAGAGACCTGGCTGGCGCTGTTGCCACAAAACTCAATACAGGTCTGACTGCGGATTGTACTGGTCTTGATATCGATGATAAGGGTTTCTTGCTGCAGACACGCCCGGCTTTTGGCGGCAATATCATGGCCACTATTGTTACTGAGCGCACAAAGCCGCAAATGGCTACCGTACGACCACACGTGATGCTCCTGCCAGAGAAGGATACATCACGCAAAGGCGAGATAGTTCGCGAGTCTTTTGCTATCAAAGAAGAAGATGTCGCTACAAAAGTGTTGGAAGTAGTGAATGATCAAGGAGAATGTATAGATCTGTCAGCTGCAGATGTAATCGTCTCCGGAGGTAGGGGCATGCGTGGTATTGAGAATTTCGGCTTATTGGAGCAGCTGGCGCAGGAGCTGGGCGGCGTGATTGGTTGTTCGCGCGCTGCGGTAGAAGCAGGCTGGATGACATCAGAACGCCAGGTTGGTCAGACAGGCAAGACTGTCAGGCCCAAAATATATATCGCCTGCGGCATCAGCGGCGCAATTCAACATTTAGTTGGCATGCAGGGTTCGGATATCATCATAGCCATCAACCAGGATAGATATGCCCCTATCTTTGAGGTTGCCACCTATGGGATAGTGGGTGATGTGTTCCAGGTAGTTCCAGCCATTATCGATCATATCAGGGAATTACGCGCCAGGAAGGGTGGGTAAATGAATACTATTGGTTTACAAACATTTACACTTAACATTAGTTCAATTATTTTTGCAGCCGCTATAGCGCTTTTTTGCTGGAGTTGTTTCCGGCGCTTTCGCCTGGTTTTGCTGGGCAGACCTGAAAACCGCACTAACGATGCCGGTAAGCGCATCCGGGACATGCTGTATTACGCCTTTGGGCAGCGCTGTACTGTTTCCCACGGATACCGTTTTGGCTGGAACCATCTTGTTCTTTTCTGGTCATTTATGATATTATTGGTCGCAAATACGGAATTCCTGCTTGAGGGCATGTTTCCGGATTCCATAAGCTTCTCGCTTCTTCCCGTTAGCGTGTACCATCCATTGGCAGTCTTAATTGAGATCGCATCAGTTCTTGCCCTCCTGGCGGTGTGCACTGCGATCATCCGCCGTCTGGCTTTCCCGCCTTCCTACATTGAAGCGCGAAGCATGGATGCTTTTATTATTCTGGGTCTAATCGCTTTGCTGATGATCGCCTTTTTCGGTCTGCATGCCAGCGAGATAGCCAATAGGAGTGAAGAAGCCGCTTCTTATATGCCAGTATCTGAATTTGCGGCTTCCACTTTTTTTTCGCAGATTCCTTCAGAAAACCTGGGCGGATACATTAGCGCTTTCTGGTGGCTCCATACAATTGTCTTGCTGGGTTTCCTGAATTATCTGCCTTATAGCAAGCACATACACATTATCACTGCCATTCCAAACGTGTTTTTCAGAAGCCAGACGAAGGTCAACACCCAGCCCGGGGAAGAGTTCAAAAAAGGCAATTCATTCGGTGTTGGACAGATAGACCAGTTTACCTGGAAAGGCTTATTTGACTCTTTTTCCTGTACCGAGTGCGGTCGCTGCTCGGATAATTGTCCTGCTACCGCAACCGGCAAGCTGCTAAACCCGCGGCTGGTAATTCATGATATAAAGGTTAACCTGCTAAAAAATGGCCCGTTGATCGTTAAAGACAGGGGAGCAGAATTGCCATTGATCGATGGAGGCAGGGAAGGCAGTATAGCCGACGAGGTTCTCTGGGCCTGCACAACCTGTGGAGCATGCATGGAAGTTTGTCCTGTGTTCATTGAGCATGTGCCCAGGATGGTTGATATGCGCCGAAACCTGGTGGAGATGAAGGCGAAAGTCCCTGATGAATTACTCGCGCTTTTTGAAAATATGGAACAGCGCAGTAATCCCTGGGGCATTGTTCCTGCGGAACGTGTAAAATGGGTTACTGATGCCAATGTCAAGTCTTTTGAGACGGGAAAGACTGAATATTTGTTTTACGTGGGTTGTTTCGGCGCTTTCGATGCCCGAAGCAGACGGGTATCACTGGCGATCTCCAAAATCCTGAATGCCAGCGGCATTTCCTGGGGTATCCTGGGAAAAGATGAGTTGTGCTGCGGTGACAGCCTGCGCCGCCTGGGTAATGAATTCATATTCGATCGCATGGCTCGAGAAAATATCAGGATTTTTAAGGAAAAAGGAATAAAAAAAATTATTACCCAGTGCCCGCACTGCTATAATACCCTGAAGAATGATTATCGCCAGTATGGTGTGGAACTTGAAGTTATCCATCACACCGGGTTTATCAGTAATATGATAAAATCTGGAAAGCTCAAGCTGAATGCTAAAGACTTAGGCAATGTGGTGTTTCATGATTCCTGCTATCTGGGACGCTATAATGGGATTTATGAAGCCCCGCGTGAAGTAATAGCCTCAATCACTGGCAGGGTGCCAACTGAGATGGAACATCGAAATGAAAAATCTTTTTGCTGTGGAGCCGGCGGCGGGCGAATGTGGATGGAGGAAAGCACAGGGAAACGTATCAATGTGGAACGTGTCGAGGAGGCACTGAAGAAAGACCCGGGAACGATCTGCGTATGCTGCCCTTACTGCCTGACTATGTTCGAGGATGGCTTAAAAGCCAAAAAAGCAGATGATAGGGTGCATGTATTGGATCTGGCCGAGATCGTAAGCGGGGCATTGAAATAAATGGAGCCCTCTAAATTTAGTAGCAACTGGCTCTTGTCACAAAGCAATAAGATGCCGACCCGTTCGAAGAGTGTCCATCCTGGGCACTCTAACGGTTCAGTCCGATTTTTGCATTTCTTCAGGATAATCTTAAATACAAAAACGTAGGTAAGGAATGCCTCTGTTGTTCATAAATCAAAAATCAAATAAAGCAGGGATATAAATTCAAAAGGATTACGTCAACCGTGTTTGTTAAATCTTGATGGCAAACAATAATTTTCTGGTGAATATGTTAGATTATTATTTATTTTCTGGTCTGGTTGTTTTTTATTTGATTGGCGCTGCATCATCAATTGTATTTAATAAAAACGACCGTCTCTGCGCACATATTTCTTTTCTAAGCGCAGCCATAGCATCCCTTTTCGGGATATTTTTCTCATTTTCAGTGATTTTTGGCGATACCTTTGCCTTAGCCCTTTCGAGCTCGCCATTTTTGAATTACGGTTTTTTTGTAGATAAGCTCTCAGCATTCTTTATTCTTGTAATCTCAATAGCCGTATTTGCGGTATCTGTCTACTCAACAGGATACGTCAGAGAATATTTCGGAAAAAGAAACATCGGCTACCTTGGTTTCCTTTATAATATATTCATCATTTCGATGATACTGGTTGTCTCCGCAAATAATGCCATCATGTTTTTGATAGTCTGGGAACTGATGTCCGTAATATCCTATCTCCTTGTGGTCTATGAGCACGAGAAACCCGAAGCAAGGGAAGCAGGATTCATATACATAGTGATGACGCATATCGGGACAGGATTTATCATCATGTCATTCCTGATTTTTGCAGGAACAAGCGGCAGTTTCAATTTCGAGACATTTCATGCTGCCGGTTCGATGATGCCGCCGTTTCTTAAGGACATAGCGTTCCTCTTCGCACTCATCGGTTTCGGGGTAAAAGCAGGCATTGTACCCTTACATATCTGGCTTCCTTACGCCCATCCGGCTGCGCCGAGCAACGTCTCGGCATTGATGTCAGGCGTTATGATTAAAACTGCTATATTCATGCTTATCAGGATTTCATTCGATTTCCTGGGCGCAGGCACAGCATGGTGGGGATACCTTGTGCTGGCAGTCGGCACAATTTCAGCCATCACAGGCATACTGTATGCCGTTGTGGAACCCGATATAAAACGGATGCTTGCCTTCAGCAGCATAGAAAATGTAGGGATTATCCTGATAGGAATTGGCGCATCAATGATATTTTTTGCAAGCGGTAAAACCGGTCTCTCGGCAATAGCAGCCATAGCAGCCCTGTACCACCTGCTGAATCATTCCATATTCAAGGGCTTATTATTCATGGGCGCAGGTTCCATACTCTTTTCCACTCACACAAAAAATATCGAAGAATTGGGCGGTCTTATCAAGAAAATGCCAGTCAGCTCAGTCTTTATATTGATAGGTATCCTCTCAATCTCAGCGCTGCCGCCTTTCAGCGGTTTTGTAAGTGAATGGCTCACATTCCAGTCATTGCTTCTGGGTTTTAATTTAAATAGTTCCTTTGCCATGATTGCCCTGTCCATCAGCGCCGCATTTCTCGCCCTGACAGGAGCGCTTGCCGCCTTCTGCTTCCTGAAAACGTTTGGCATAGGGTTTTTGGCGCTCCCGAGAAGCGGGCATGCAGAACATGCAAAAGAGGTAAACAAGCCAATGCTGCTTGGAATGGTGATATTTGCAAAATTATCCATTTTACTTGGCATTTTTCCTTTCTTTGTCCTGCCCATTCTGGACAGGATTGTGCAAACAGTCACCGGGGCAAGCGTCTTTAGCCAATCATTTTCTCCAGGCGCATTCGGGACGATTGTCATTCCTGCTACCCTGATAAACCTGTCCACGCCGGCGCTTCTGGTATTGATGTTAATTCTCCTCTTGATACCTTTCATGCTCCTGACAATCTATAGAAGCAGGAAGACGGTAATTTATGAGACATGGGGATGCGGGCAGCCTGTTTCCACATCAAGGAATGAATATACTGCGGCGGCTTTCTCAAAACCCATACAGGTATGGTTTAAAAATCTCTACCGCCCTGTAAGGGAAATAGAAGCAACGTATTCCGCCTCTCCTTTCTTAAAGGAATCTTTTAAATTTGAATCGCGGATAGAACAGGTATTCGAAGAATATATCTATAACCCCGTAGTAGAGTTCGTCCAGGCAAAGTCAAGAAGGGCTAAACTTATACAGACAGGCAGTATCCATGCATATCTTTCTTATATTTTCGCAACGCTCATTATTCTTTTCATGTTCGTGATAGCAGGAGGCAGCTAAATGTTAACAGAGATTGCAATTGTAATTCTCCAGGTATTTATCATCCTCGCGCTTTCACCCCTTCTTAGCGGGATAATCAAAAAGATAAAAGCCTTCTTCCAGATACGAAAAGGCCCGGGCGTCTTCCAGCCGTATTATGATATTGCAAAACTTTTGCAGAAGGATTCTGTAGTATCGCAGAATGTTTCCTGGGTCTTCCATGCAGCGCCGATTGTCTCTTTTGTTGCCGTGCTTACGGCAGGTCTTTTGATTCCCATTTATATTACGGAACTGCCTTTCGGTTTTGCCGGAGACCTGATTGCAGTGGTCTATCTTTTTGCGCTGGCGCGGTTCTTCACCGCCCTTGCATCGCTGGATGCTGGCAGTTCTTTTGGCGGGATGGGGGGAAGCCGCGAGATGTTTGTGGCATCTATGGTTGAGCCTGCGCTGATGCTTTCCATTTTCGCTATAGCGCTCAATATCGGTTCAACGAATTTGAGTTATATCTCTCAAGCTGTTTCCGCAATGGGTCTTGATGCATTTTCACCTTACCAGATACTTGCATTTGCCGCTTTATTCATAATAGCGATAGCGGAAACGGGGCGGATACCTGTTGATAATCCTGCTACGCATCTTGAACTCACCATGATTCATGAAGCGATGATACTTGAATACTCTGGAAAAGAACTGGCAATAGTGGAACTCGGGGCGATGATGAAACAGTTGCTTGTCTTTTCGCTGCTTGCCAACATATTTTTCCCGTGGGGTATTGCTTCCGGCGCAGGCGTCACAGCCATACTTGTAGCGCTGTTTGCTTATTTAATCAAAATCGTTGTCCTGGGAGCGGTAATGGCTATGGTTGAAACTTCCACCGCAAAATGGAGATTATTCAGGCTGCCGGAGTTGCTTTCGATATCACTCATGTTTTCATTCCTTGCTCTTGTATCGTTTATTATTGTAAAAGGCGGGTAATATGTCAGAAATAATTCTTGGCTCAAAAAGCGTTCAATTACTTATCGCACTGATACTGGTTTCCACATTTATGATTCTGGGTTCCACGAGGCTCTATTCATGCGTAAGAGCCTTCGGGATACAGTCGTTTTTACTGGCATGCATCGCAGGTATCGTCGCATATTCAACCGGGAAAAATGACCTCTATGTTATTTCCGCCCTCACCCTGATTATAAAAGCCGCAATAATTCCGTATATATTCATCTACATAATCCGTGAAATCAAAGTGAAAAGGGAAGTAGAACTATATGTTAATATTTCGCCGTCGCTTATTATTGGCGGCGTGCTTGTTGTTATCTCATATTATCTTATAAAATCAATAAGTATTATCTCGGAGCTATCAAGTTTTGCCCTTTCCGCATCCATGTCGCTTGTTTCAATCGGGCTTTTCGTAATGATAAGCCGAAAAAAAGCCATAATGCAGATGCTGGGCATCCTGATAATGGAGAACGGGCTTTTC
>JBAQYK010000098.1:0-1508 GCA_049299995.1 Candidatus Methanoperedens sp. | reverse complement strand
AGACCTATTCCATGAAGGATACGCTGCTTGGCGGGAAGATAAACCTGATAAACGAATCAGAAACCCCTTATTTCAAATATGCGATGAAGCCGACAGAAACGCGCGCCCTTTTCAAAGAAAAAGGCTGGGAAAAAGTGGTTGGGTTCCAGACGAGGAACGTCGCGCACCTCGGTCATGAATACCTCCAGAAATCCGCGCTTACGATGGTGGACGGGCTGTTCATCAATCCTGTCATCGGCAAGAAAAAGAAAGGCGATTTCAGGGACGATGTTATCCTTGAAAGCTATGAGGTGCTCATCGATAACTATTATCCCAAGGACCGCGTCGTTCTCGGCATCTTCCAGACCGAGATGCGCTATGCAGGACCGCGCGAGGCGATATTCCACGCAATCGCCAGGAAGAACTACGGCTGCACGCATTTCATTATCGGTAGAGACCACGCAGGCGTCGGGAGCTATTACCATCCGTTTGCAGCGCAGGAGATTTTCAAGGAATTCCCTGACATCGGCATCGAGCCCATGTTCTTCATGTCGTTCTTCTACTGCAACAAGTGCGGCGGGATAACCAATGACAAGGTTTGCCCCCACAACGACAGGATTGATTTTAGCGGCACGAAGATGAGGCAGATGATAGAAGCAGGGAAACGCCCCACGGCAGACCTGATGCGTCCCGAGGTCGCGGATGTGATACTTAAGTCCGGGAAGCCGTTTGTAGAATAGTTAATTTACCATCGTCTTATAGGTTCTCAATGGCTTAGTCAATTTGTGCAGTCTATTAGAAACCCTTAAAGCCATTAAGAGAATTTTCAGGGAGAGACAGTCATGCCAATAACCTGGAAATAAATTATGTTCAACAGAGAAAGCTTCAACGGTATAATAAAATCCTTCGGTCTTGTATTCGGGGACATTGGAACAAGCCCCATTTATACACTGACAGTCATTTTTCTTCTCACAAAGCCAACTGAAGCGCATGTAATGGGTATCCTCTCCCTTATAGTATGGACGCTTATCCTGGTGGTGACCGTGGAATATGCCTGGCTTGCCATGAGCCTCGGTCAAAAAGGTGAAGGTGGCACCATCGTTCTGCGTGAAATACTTATTCCCATGTTAAAGTCGGGAAGACAGGTATCATTTGTCGTACTGCTCTCTTTCATAGGAATATCCCTTCTCTTCGGGGATGGCGTTATCACCCCGGCTATAAGCATACTCAGCGCTGTTGAGGGGTTGGTACTTATTCCGGGATTTGAGGGAACCGCGCAGGACACGCTTGTTATCATTGCTGCTATAATAGCAATAGCGTTGTTTTCATTCCAGAAAAAAGGTACCGAAAAAATTGCGTGGGCATTCGGACCTGTGATGCTTTTATGGTTTCTCACGCTTGCGGTTTCCGGTACAATTTCTATAATACAGGTTCCAACTGTATTCAAAGCGATAAATCCATACTATGCAATTAAGTTCCTTATAGAGAACGGTATTGCAGGATTCTTTTTGCTTTCCCAGGTCATCCTC
>JBAQYK010000097.1:0-4006 GCA_049299995.1 Candidatus Methanoperedens sp. | reverse complement strand
GGGCTTTCCTGAGCCAGTATATAGGCAATACCACAAAGCTAAGGACGCTTGAATATCTTGAATCTGCTGTTTATAACCTGATGGAATTGACAAGGGCGGGTAAGCTTGAGGCGGTTGCCGTGGATATGCATCCGTCTTTCAATACTTCTGTGCTGGGTGTGGAATTGAGCAAAAAATTCGGGGTTCCTTTAATCAAATGCCAGCATCATTTTGCCCATGCCGCTTCTCTTGCGGCTGAAAGCGGCGTAGAGAAAATGGTATGCATCGCGGCTGACGGTGTCGGGTACGGCAATGACGGCACAATATGGGGGGGTGAAATCGTTGCTGTTGATGATGGTTTTGAGCGGACGGGGAGCCTTATGCCCCAGTTAATGCCGGGCGGGGATTTAGCTGCGCGATTTCCGGCGCGGATGGCTATGGGTATTCTGGCAAGGAAATACAATCAATGCGAACTCCAGGAGATCTTCGCGCCTTACTTTGAAAAAAATGAATTAAATATTGTTTTAAGGCAGATAGAAACAAAATTCAATTCCCCGCTCACTTCGAGCGCAGGCAGGATACTGGATGCTGTGGCTGCGCTGCTCGGGGTATGCACGGAGAGGACGTATGAAGGGGAGCCTGCCATGAAGCTTGAGG
Source organism: Candidatus Methanoperedens sp. (assembly GCA_049299995.1). Classification (GTDB taxonomy): domain Archaea; phylum Halobacteriota; class Methanosarcinia; order Methanosarcinales; family Methanoperedenaceae; genus Methanoperedens. The sequence continues at coordinate 3,370 of JBAQYK010000097.1, read as the reverse complement.
CATTTGCGATGAAGGGCAGGGATACTGTGGATATACCTGTTTTCATAGAGAAAATAGATGGTAGATACATGCTTGATACGACCGGAATAATCGAGGCAGTTTATCTTGCAAAAGATGAACATGCCCTCCCTGATATTGCAGCGTCCGCACAATGCACTATTGGACGGGGGCTGTGCAGTATGGCTATAAATGCTGCGCGTGATAAGAAGATTGATGTCATAGGTTTTTCAGGCGGTGTTGCGTATAATACTGCCATCATCGGCGCTGCCATGAATCTTGCACAAGAGGAGGGTTTTGAGTTCGTGGCGCACACCAAGGTGCCGTGCGGGGACGGCGGGATTAGCCTCGGGCAGGCGATGATGGGGGCGATGGAACTTGAGAAGGGCGGGGGCAACTGCCTGCCGTAAACTTCATTAATAATTAACACGTCTATTGTTCGAATGACAGTATTAGACGGATATAAAGCATTTTTTGAGAAAGCAGACGACCCGAATCTCCGGGCTTCCAAACGCAAGGACGGCATGTTTTTTATTTTCCGTTCGATAGAAGCATGGAAAGAGGAAAAATGCAGGGACGGCGACATACCCAAAAAAGAGCTAATACTTAACGAGTTAAAAAATAACAGGTTTCTTGCCCATCCGTAGTCTATTACCTGTTTCAAAAGCTTTTTATTGACGTACCCTGTGTCTTAGCTGATATGAGGGCGGTTATCCCATTTAGAAAAAATAATGCCAAATCAAGATTAGGGGCACAGCTTTCGGAAAAAGAACGTGAGGCGCTTGCGATAGCCATGCTCGGAGATGTAGCCGGGGCACTGCATAGCTCAGGATGTTTCGACCTTGTTGATATATTATCCACATCCATCATCGAAATTGATAGTGCAAATATCGTATTGACGGATAAGGGTTTGAACGAAGCCCTGAACGAGTACCTCCAAAAAATGTCATCCCATTTAATAAATGAGCCGGTTTTGATAATCATGGCAGACATCCCGCTTGTTTCAATAAATAACATCATGGAGATCGTAAAATCACCTGCCGACATCGTAATCGCGCCAGGCAGGATGGGGGGGACAAATGCAATATTTATCCGCGACCCATCAAGTTTCCATGTGGACTATTACGGCGCAAGTTTCTTAAAACATTGCGATATTGCGCGCAGGAACGGTCTTACACTTCTGGTTTTTGATTCTTTTAACCTCAGCACCGATATTGACGAGGTCGCAGACCTTGCGGAAATCCTGGTTCATGGGACCGGGCATGCAGCGCAGTACCTTAAAAAGCTCGGGTTTATTCTCGCAGAAAATGGGGGCAGGGTCGGGGTGAAAAGAGAATAACAGGGATAAATGTTAAGGGCGCAAAGTATAATATCTCGTATTATAAGGAAGAATGACATTTTATGCAACTTGAAAAACTAAGACACGGTACAGAACTCATAAAGCGCGGTTTTGCGAAGATGCAAAAAGGCGGAGTCATAATGGACGTCACAACGCCGCAAGAGGCGCTGATAGCGGAAAAAGCCGGCGCTGTGGCTGTGATGGCGCTTCACCAGGTGCCAGCGGATATAAGAAAAGCAGGGGGGGTTGCGAGAATGGCTGACCCGCAGGTGATTACGGCTATTATCGATGCAGTCACTATACCGGTGATGGCTAAAGCGCGCATAGGGCATTTTGTGGAGGCTGAGATACTTGAGGCGCTTGGCGCTGACATGGTGGATGAGTCCGAGGTGCTGACACCTGCTGATGAGAGCTTCCATATCGACAAGACCGGATTCACCATACCTTTCGTATGCGGGGCAAGGGACTTAGGCGAGGCGCTTCGCAGGATAAACGAGGGCGCGGCAATGATAAGGACTAAGGGTGAAGCCGGCACTGGCGATGTGAAAGAGGCTGTGAGGCACATGCGCGCAATCATGGGCACAATAAGAGAGCTTAAGGGCAAGGGTTCTGAAGAGCTAATAGCAGTTGCGCGCAAGATTGAAGCCCCGATTGAGCTTGTGAAGGAAACCGCCAAATTGCAGCGGCTTCCTGTGGTGAACTTCGCCGCCGGCGGCATTGCCACGCCTGCGGATGCGGCGCTTATGATGAGGCTGGGCGCCGATGGCGTCTTTGTGGGCTCCGGGATATTCAAGGCTGAGAACCCTGAGAAGATGGCTAACGCTATTGTGGAGGCTGTGAATAATTATGATAATCCTTCCATGCTTGCCGAGATTTCAAAGGGGCTTGGCGGCGCTATGAAGGGGATTGATATCCGAAGCCTTACCGAGAAGGAAGTGCTGCAGTCGCGCGGGTGGTAGGTTTTAGACTCCCGCCTGCGTTCTAATCTCCCGCTTTTTGTTATATTCATAAGCTGCCAGCCCGATTATAATCCATATACCTGCAAAAATAACGGCATTTTGGTTAAGGTAGAGGGCAAGAACAAAACAGCTCAACACTCCGAGCACGGGCGGCAGGGGGTATAACGGCACTTTGAATTTGCGGTCTGCATCCGGCATTTTTTGCCGCAAGCGCACCACGCTTAAATTAATGAAAAAGTAAGTCATCATCGTCCCGAAATTGAAAATAGAGGCAAGCCAGTCAAGATTGCCCTGCGCCGCTATGATAATCAGCGCGATTACAACCCCGCTCAGCATTACTGAGGATGTGGGAACACCGTTTTTTGAAATCCTTGCAAGCACACCCGGAATCACGCGCTGTCTTGCCATCGCAAAAAGCGCCCTTGACCCGCCGAGAATGGATGCCATGACTACCGACGCAGTTGCGAACAGCGCTGAAATCGAGATGAATTTCAGGATAAAAATGTTGTCCGTTGCAGCTCTTAATGCTATTTCAAGCGGCGCATCCGAAGTTTCAAGGGTTTTCCAGTTCATAAGCCCGACTGAAACCAGGGACACCCCGATGTAAAGCATGGTGCATATAGAGAATGCCAGCATTATCGCCTTTGGAACGGTCTTTTCAGGTTCCTTCACTTCTTCTGCTATGACGGTGATGGTGTTGAACCCCACAAACGCAAAAAAAATTATTGCCGCTCCTGAAAACATTCCCCCAACACCCATAGGGAAAAAAGGGTGGTAATTGGAGAAATCCTGGTGGGAAACAAGGAATGACCCGCCTACAAATATGAAGATTACAAGCGCCGAGATTTTCAAGCCCACCAGCAAATTGTTAGTACCCGATGCTTCTTTTATCCCCTTGAAATTTACAAGCATGAGAATGATGGGGAGTATTGACCCGACAAATATTATTATTCCCTGCGCGGGCGGAATCCCGAGGAAATACGTAAAGTACGCAGCAAAACCTATGCTGACCGCGCTTGCGCCCACTATATAATCAAAGGACTGCATCCATCCGACAAGGAATCCCCAGAATTTC
>JBAQYK010000096.1:0-1653 GCA_049299995.1 Candidatus Methanoperedens sp. | reverse complement strand
TCCTCCTTGCTATCGGAATGACTGTACTTATGACCGTTCAGCTAAATTTCGTGCCAGTCTGGAATGAGCAGGAAGAACTGAACCACCTTGAAAAAATGAATGATGATTTCAAGGAACTCAAATCAAGTATTGAGAGCAGCGCAGTCAGCGGCGCGGCATTATCCGTCCCTTTGACGATGGGTTTTAAATATTCACCAAAAATAATTGCATATAATCCAAGAGACAGCGCGCATGCAACGTTGAGTATCCAGAAAGACGTGTGGGCGGAAGTGAGATACAATGAATTAACCCCGGAAGGCATGGATGATGCCACAAGCATCAAAAACATCACTTCAGCCACTATTTCTTATTCCCTGCAGAGCAGCCATAACCTCAGTTATCTTATATACGAGCATGGTTTGATAAGACGAAGCACTTCAAATTATACGCCAGGCGCCCAGGCTCTTGTGACCAACGGCAGCTTATATCTACTCGGTGTTAACGTCACAGACCCGGAAACCACTTCTTCTCTTGAGAGACGGGTAATAAACATCTATTCCACTTCCCCGGCAAAAAACTCGGTAATAGGCAGGAATGTGTGGCTGACGCTGCATACAAACTATGTTGACTGGTGGACAGACACAAACAACCCCTCAAGCATACAAAACCTTGGCGGGACGATATATAAAAAAAATACTGCAAGCGGAACTATAATTGCCTATTTTGATAGTATGGAAATCAGGATGGGGGAAACACAGGTCACGACGCGTCCAAAGAAACCTCCCGAACGATTGCCAGCGTATCGGCTCGTAAAAATAACTCCCCAGAATGTTAATCTTCCGGTTGAAGGGATGAACAGTCTTATTGTAGAGGTGCAGGATTCCTACAATAATCCTGTGCCGAATGTGCTTGTGAACTTCAGCAAAAATGAAACAAGAAAACCAAATAATGCATACTCAACAGCCACCCTTATTCAGGACTCGGCGGTTTCAGGCGCAGACGGCAGGGCAACTATACAGCTTAAAACCAGCGGCGCCGGTCTTTATTATATTGATGCGAGCATACCTGCATTTAACACTACATTTACTTACCCTGCATCATCGCAGGGCGGATTTATATCGCTTGCATATACAGGCGCTGAACCAACATATACTATAACAGCTACATTAAGGAATGCCACTGGAGAGCCGTGGGGCGGTCAAACAATATATTTTGCGTCAAGTAACGGCACAATTAACCCAACAGACACAACCCTTGCCAATGGAAATGCAAGCACGACGCTGGATACAAGCACAGCCACGGGTATTAAGTTAACAAATATCCATGCCTCAGGTGTAACCAACATCTCGGCAAACATAACATGGGATACGGTAAATACGATAACGGTAGCAGCCAACCGCACTCCTGGCGGTTATATCTTCGGCAATATCGATGTTCAAACGAGTGTTAACAGTGATGGTTGTGTGCGGTATGGCACTTCTTCAGGAAATTACCCTTATTTATCGTCATGCGACACTAATACTGCTTCTCACTCTATTGCTCTCACAGGCTTGCAGCCTTACACCGCTTACTATTTCATTGTGAACAGCAGCCGCACGGGCGGAACAAGCGTAAACAGCAGCGAGTATATGTTCGTGACCGAATCAGGTATTCTGGATACCACGTATCCGGCAA
>JBAQYK010000095.1:0-4280 GCA_049299995.1 Candidatus Methanoperedens sp. | reverse complement strand
GCCGTTTGCGATCATTTTTTATGTTTTTTCCTGCGTCAGAAACAACAGCGGATGTCCCTGTGTATTCTATATGATTCCCTCCTGAATTTTCCTGCCATCTGCCTTAGATTTATGGAATCTATTTCTGTTTTTTCGATTTTTACAACAATTTTGGCAATAGGAAACCGAATGCTTCCGGGAATCCATCCCAATCCAAATGATTGATATTAATTTGAAATGAAAAGTTATTTGCCTCTTTCATTGGTTTTGGCTCAGGCTGATTCCATTCTTCATTTATTTGTACGTTGTCAGATTTTGCTTGCCAACGCCATATGCCGCTACGTTCGTAATGTTTTAATATTTCAAGAGGGTCTTCTATTATAATGCTGTGGTATCCTGCTTGAGCATCAGATGGACGAATTATGACCATCCAGTAGCGTCCGGGGTTTTTGCAGGCTTTTTTAACTTCTCCGATGGACCAATATAATTCACCTGCCTCTGCATGTTTTACTTCAATATGGAAGGTTCCTCTCTGTTCATGTCTCAATACAATATCGCTCTCAAATCTATCTTCATCTCTTTTAGGTCCGTCACTGACTTTCCAATCCTGCGATAATTTATTTTTTAGTTTTTCCCTGAACCAATCTTCTGCTTCTTCCCCTTTTTTCTTTCTGGCTTGTGTGTTTATATTGTGTTTTCCGGCTTCACCACCTTCTGTAGGATGTTTAACGTGTTCGTTGTCCCCTCCATCTGCTGTGCGTTTTGTCATGCTATCTTTTTGGTGGCTGCTTAAAGATGAAGGTTCCGTTGCTGGTTCTGATGAAGTTGGTTCCGGTGTATTTATTTCCGGCTCCGGTGTTGTGATAGTAATATCCTGCTCCAGTTCAAGGACAGTGTTTTCAGGAACGCCAGCTTCGCGCAACCGTCCCAAAACGCCCGCCCATTTTTCTTCTCTCAAAATATTTTCAAAGAGGTTGGAAATGCTGGGTTTTGAATCGGACAGAGCCAAGCCGAATCCTTCCCAAATTTTATCTTCGTCGATCAGGAATGTTTTGTCTTCTTTAATCCAGAATGGGCGGGAAATATCCTTGACGATTTCTGTCCCATCCCTTCCGCTGATCTTCAGTTTTAGGTTTTTCACCACATAGACAAGAATATTGTCCGGACTTGGCAGTTTTATGTTTTCTGCGACTGCAGCAAGAGCCTTATGTCTTTCCAGATACCGTTCTTTTGCTAATTTATTCCAATCTTCATTTTTCTCTTTACAAGAATAGTTAATTACGATTTTTTCAGACAGGCGTCCGACATTAAACAAATGATTTATGCGTTCTCCTTCCTGCAGCTCAAGGATAAAAAGCGAATAACCGTTTCTCAGCAGAGCGTTACGAGTCGATCGCTCGTTTAAATATCCCTTGTCAACCCAAAAAACTTTGGATTTTGTCCTAAACTCAAGAATTTCTTTGTCATCCTGCCAGACTTTCGATGGAATTTTATCTACGCTGGCAAACCTTGACGGATTAGAAAAGGTCAGAATTCTCTTCCATAATTTCTCTACGCTTTTGACCGCTTTTTCCTTATCTGGAAAATCTGAGACATAACAGGGAAGTTTTTCAAGCCACTCTCTCCAGATTTCTTCTGTTTCGGAAGGCAGAGTCTCGCGGACATCCAGAGCGTTTACTAACAAGGTTTTAATGTCACGTCCTTCTTGATTATCATCCAACCGGATATCAATTTCCGGCAGCAGACCGCCCAGACCTTTCCCAGGAAGATATCCCTCAGAAGGTGATATCCAATGATCTTTGTGAACTAGGCTAGGTTTGCATGGCAGCCATGCTATTTTTTTTAATTGCCAGAAGGCAAAAGATTCCTTATTGGACTTTACTCTATCATTGTATGGTTTTCCTCTTGTACAGGTAAAAGCCATGTTGCGAATATCCCATATGTGTTCAGTAAATGGTTTTATAAGTTTTATTCGCTCCAATGCCAATGGGGGCAATGAATCAGGAAAATATTCAATGGCCCACTGAATTTTCAACTTCGCTTCACGTTCAAATTCATTTTTATTGTAATATTCCCTTATGGGCAATGAGTTACAATACTCTTTATAGTAGCTATCCGATGTGATGTCTTTCCAGCAATTTGGTGGATATTTTGGATGCCCATTAAAATCAATCTCGCATTGCTCAGTCTTTGCCTCAAATTTGAGTACTTTAGGTTCCCATGATACACCTGAATATCTTAGTTTGCCTTTTACAATACCCGGATTATTATCCCTAAATGATTCATCCCAATTTTCAAAAGGTGTTAATATCCCGCGGTCAGAAACATTCTTGAAGAATTCGTCAAAGCTGTCCGGACCATCCCATGATTTCCCCGCATAACACTTCAGTGCGGGCATCCATCCTTTGTCTGTTGGAAGGTAAAGTGCCCTTGCTATCCTGTTTTGCCTGTCTTTTTCCCAAAACATCGGTTTAGTTGATTCAAAAGAATGATCCTTGCACCAGGCTAGATATTGCCTCAAAGCTTCCCATCCGTGCTGCATCCACCATTCTTGTTGATCAATTCGCTGCTCCAAATAGGGTATTAACACATAATGCATAAGCTCTTCTTTTTCACATTGAAGCAAGAATCCGTTTAAAAAATAATCCCAGGCCTTATCCTTTTCATTCTCATAATTTCCAATTAAGCGGAGAAGTTCCTCGTGCAGTATATCTACAGCTAGCCAGTCAGGTAGAGACTCGTCCAGATTTTTTCGGATAAGCGGTTGTCGTTCTTTTGACAGCGAGCGAGCTTCCCCGTTTTCAGTCCACCAGCATGGAACTTGCCGGCAGTTATTAAAAAATTCGTTTCGATTTGCACCATTGAGATTAGCTGCCAGTATTATAACTTCATGCAGCGTTTCAAGTGACTTCTTGCAATCATCTAAATTACCATTACGGCAACTCTGAAGAATTAATGGATATTCCTCAATTTTAATTTCCTCAGCGCCGAAAAGCTTCAAAGCCTTTTTGCATTTTTCATCTGAAATCAATTCCTGCTCTGCAAGATTTAGTTTTTTAACATTTTCCAATGAGGCATCAAGAACCATGCCGAGATTATGTTTCCACAAGCGGGCTTTCTCGGGTGTTGTCTTCCCGCCACCCACGCACGGAATAAATTCCTTTTCAGACATACTTCTCTTTATGGCTTCCCATAAAAAGGATGCAACGGTATCTTTTTCCGGTTCTGTGTCCGGCACAAATGCCTTAAGTGCAATTGATGCCGGAATGACATCAAGAATACGGGAAATTAAAACGGCAAATTTAGCGCGGTGGTTTTCATGATCTTTCAGGTTGCGGACATGCTTACGGTTTTGCTCCAAATCAAATGAACCATGCATTAAAACATGAAAGGGAAGGTGTTCCGATGTTGGTAAAAATACATAGAGGGGATGAGTCCTGTCGAAACAGACCGGCTTATTTTCTTTTAAAGGAAGAGAAATTGCCACGCTGTTGCGTTTGCTGCCACCTTCACCCATCCAAATATTTGTCCATAAACGGTATTGATACAGTATGCCTTCATTTTCCTCTTTGACGGGAATGTCGCAATCAGCCAACACGCCGGGTTTATCACGTCTGCATGAGTAAATTCGGGGAGCTTGGTTTGGGAGTATGATTTTAAGAACTTCAATATGCTGAAAAAAGATCATGCATTCAGGGGCAAGATTTTCCAGCCACTCTTGTACTTTGCTTTCTTTTCCGCTTCTAATAGGAAGGCGTATAATGGTCGCATAATCTTTCTGCAGTTCTCTGATGACTGCATTCGGTTCAACTTTGTGGGGTATCCTGAACGTGAGAGGTGGAACATTTTCGATTTCTTTGATTATTTCTTTAATTAATTTCTGGGTTTTTACTGCTGAAAAACAGAAACTAAATTCCCCTGAATAAATTTCCGGTTCTTCCGTTACCTCTAATACCGATTTAAACCCCAAACCTTTGACACCAATCAGGTCGGCTGACAAAGTACCGCGTGGCGCCATGGCATCATCTGCATTCTGTAATAATTCCCAAATAGCGCGCCCCTCATAATCAAGCTGAGTTTCCTTTTCACCGGAATAGTCTTCCCATAACCTGTTGACGTTCTGCTTGTATGTATCAAGTTCACCGTTCTTTATTTTTTCAATTAGTTCTTTATCCGATGCCCTTGAGTATATATCTTTTGGTTTGTAATTTTGTTTCGTACCCAAATGAGAAGCGCATACTGATATCAGCCCTAGCCGGTCAAAAGGCGAACCTGTGTTAGCGACCAGCAAAGCACCATCT
>JBAQYK010000094.1:0-2571 GCA_049299995.1 Candidatus Methanoperedens sp. | reverse complement strand
ACCGTGTACTGTGAATCGCCTTTTACGAATATGCTGGCATAATTTTTTATAGTGATTGCCTTACCATCCGTATACTGCAGGTTATTCGGGAGGTCAAGCACGCTCAGTAGCGTGGGGGCAATGTCCTCCTGCCCGTATTCCCCTGATACGACACCGGATAATGTATTTGGAGAGAGAATGACGAGAGGAATCCTCAGGCTTTCCTGCCTCAAGGAATACTTTTCCGAGCTATGCCCGCCTCTGCGTGCGTTTTTCGCGGCAAAAGACATCCCGTGGTCTGCGGTTAAAAATAGTGCAATGCCGTTATCCTGTGCGGTTTTATACAGGGGATAAAAATCCCTGTCAAGGTCTTCGATTAACTTTACGTAATCGTCATCCCCCATATTGTGCCCTCCGCTGTCTATTGCGCCGATATTCACGGTCAGCAGGAATTTTTGGGAGGGGTGGTTTTTTATCATTGTGTTCGCTACGGCATTTGCAGCGTCGATGCCCCATTTATCGTAAGCAGAATACTTCCCCGTCCCGGATTTGTTTTCCATGTATGCCGGCAGCTTCATTTTCCAGTCATACATTAATTCATAAACACCCGGGGGAGCTTTTTTTGCCTGAATCGATATCAACGGCTCATCAATGGAATTGTTCTCTGCAAATAAGATTATATCCTGCTCCTCCCGCATATTCCTGAAATCGCCTTTTTCCATTACTGCAAGATTAACGAAGCCGTGCTGCCTTGTGACATCAAAAATCGTTGCGTCGGGATAGCCAACGATTTCCTCGTTCGCCTCTGAGTAACCCGTTACAATGACCGAATGGGCGATGCCTGTCACGGGATGCGGGGTTTTAATGTTGATTATCCGCGTTCCAGATGTCAGGTTCTGGGTTCTTGCTTTTATAAGTTCGGTTCCATCCAGGCTAAAAGGCGCAAGTTCGGGATAATAATACGAAGAGCCGAAGCCGTCAACGATAAAAAGGATGGCGCTTTGTGGTTTTTTGACGTCGTTTAATGTGATTTCGGAGACCGCAGAGGCGGTGGTTGATGTTAATAGTAATAGTAAAATTATCAAAACTTTTTTCATAGGATGCACAGATGTATCGATGCAGATAAAAAGATTGCTAAATGTTCTCCTTAATCCCCCGCAGGCTTCCCCTTCTTCAATATCCACGCTTTTCTCCTGTAATAACTCAGAGGATGCGAAATCCTCTCACACAGAGCCTCCTTCCCGAAACAGTTCCCGTACGTTATCATGGTAGCGCATGAAGGCGAAGTGTAAGTTGTGCCCGTGGCGCCGTGGATGTGCATCACCTGGTAGCGCGTGCGCTCCTCATCAAAATCAGGCGAGACTTTAAAAAGCTCCATAATCCCTTCAGTGTTCATCCCTATATTGAGCAGGAACGATGTGAGGGCAAAACGCATCGAGTGCGGGAGATTCACGCCTGCCTGCGCATTGGAGAGGGCATGGACAATGCAGGGAGGGAAACAATCAGGCATTATTTCCTTGAACTCCTCGATGCTGAACTCGGATTTGCGCGCAACAAGAGCATTGCGTATTTCCACAAGATAATTTTCAAGCGAAGCGCATATTTCAGGCGGCACATCAACAGGCAGGCTTGATTCAATCTTCTTCCTGATTGCCTCTTCCATGATGCGCGAAAAGTCTTCCTTTGTGAGAGTCACCCTGCCGTGTTCCATATTCCTGTTTATGAGCTTCCATTTGGGTTCATGGATGACATTTGCATAGCGGATATAATCTGTAAAATGTATGATAACAGACCGTTCGTTAATTCCGGGTTCGATATTAAAATCAAGAGCAAGTTCTTTGAGTCCGCCATCAGTAAGTTCTTTTACTCTCCCGTATGCAGATTTTGCCTCAGCCAGCGCATACCTCCGTATAAGATAGCTGTCGTTGATGCACGAAACAAGTATCCTGGCAACAGGATAAGACAGCAGTTCCTTTTCCGCGCTTACACGGTCTGAAAAAACATCCCTTTTTATTCCCTCTCCGATAGCGGAAAGCACGCGTTCTTTTCCCCTCTCCCTTACCTGTTCGAATGCTCTCTCAGAAAAAAGCTCGTCAAGTTTGAAATCCAGACTCTCTACATATTTTACAGCGCCGTTAATAAAAGGAAAACTGGCAAAACTAAAAACATCCATGCCTATTCTGATTCTACTCTCGGAGCCAGCATATAACTGACCTCTCCGTGACCTTCGGCAAGCTTTAGCCGGATCTTCAGGGGGTAATCCTTTCCTAGGTCGATAGTAACCTCACCGGTTTTTCCCAGGATTTTACTCATGTCTGAGAGATAGTCAAGCGAATATAACGATTTGGCTTCTGCAGGCTGGATATCTATTAACTGGTCTTTAGTCATCTCCACAAGCACCTTATCAGTATCCCCTTCAGCTTCCATGAAGAAAACACCATCCTTTACACCCATGGACATATAATCGCTTACCTTTTCAGCGGCTTTTACTGCGCGTTTTATATCCTCGCCGCGGATAACAACGCGCGCAGGCAGGTCAAGAGTGGGCACTTTCGGTTCCTTCCTGATAGAGGACGGGTCAAGCAGGGACAT
>JBAQYK010000093.1:0-2070 GCA_049299995.1 Candidatus Methanoperedens sp. | reverse complement strand
CTTTTCTTCCACCTGCCGCACAATCTGCGGGTAATTTCCGAAGACTGATGCCAAGTCGATGGTGCATACGACATCAACCACACCAATAGCAGCTATCGGGTTTCCTTCATTGTCCTGTAATGGGGCGACAACGACAGGAACGCCTTTATACGCTCCCTTATCCGGTATGGTGTGTATCACGCAATTCCTGCGCAAAACCTCTTCAAGCACAGGACCTGAATAATCCATGTCCATTACTTTTCCTTTCTCAAGCCTCACACCTTTTTTGTTTTTGCTGCGCATCGTGACAGGAAGAGATACCAGTTCATGAACCATTTTTGCAAAAGGAAGAATATCCTCACTTGAAGAATCGGAAGATAAACGCAAAATAGACATTTCAATCACTCCTTCATATCATTAATCATTATTCACTGCACTTAATATCCTTTTCCCTGACCTCACCCCCAGGCTCAATTTCCTCGAATATCTGTCCTTCAAATGAATACACTTCGGCATCGGAAAGCCATGCATCCGGCATAAGCCCGGCTTTCATGCAGGTCTGGCACAGGAATTCCGTAGAGTCAAAACCATGTTCCACAGCAACCTGCGGAAGGAGAAGACCTGAGTGCATGCCGGTGGCGACTATCAGTCCGTCCCTCCCGATTACTATTTTTTCCGGAAGCTCTCCGGGTTTTGCATTAATGCGCTTTGGCACCGTGAGCACCGTAACCTCGATAACTATGTTGTCCATTTCCTCGGGTTTTACAGGATTAAAACGCGGGTCGTCCCGTGCGGCATTGATTGCGGATACTATTATCGCTTCCCCAAGGGGCAATACAGGATATGGTCTGCCAATGCAGCCGCGAAGCTCTTTGCTCTGCCTTTTTATGCTCAATGTAACAAAAACGCCGCGCTTTTCGCGAAATACTTTTGGCAGGTTATCAGGATTTAACTTTTTCCCAAATCTTAGGCATTCTTCTATGGCTCTCCGTGCAAGGCGGACTGCCATATCTCCTTCTGATTTTGTGAGCATGATTAAGAATTGGCTTGTTGGGATATATGTTTTTTCGGAGAGCTAAATATATATGATTAAAAACGTATTGATTCCCAGGATACTATGGATATGGTTGAAAAGGTTAAAGGATTTTTACTTGAGCCTAAAAAGACATTTGAGTCCTCTAAAGAAGATACGATGACCGAAGCGATGAGATATTACATGATTATCTTAGTAATATTTTCTGCATTGTTTGCATTCATGTCATCATTAGCCTCTGCGCTGTTTGATTCGATGATGGGTTCTCGGCAGTTTGGAATGATGTTTACTACGGGCGCGGAAGTGGAGGAGGCAACATTAATTTTTGCGAGGTCATGGATTGCCGGGGTTTTGGGAATATTCATATTGGGTTTTATCCTTCATATTTTCGTATATCTCATGGGTGGAAGAAATGGAATTAAGCAGACACTAAAAGCTGCCATGTATGCCGCAACTCCGGGATTGTTGTTTTATTGGATTCCTTTTTATTATATCGCAGTGGTATGGTCATTAGTTCTTTTCATTCTCGGAATTCGCAAGTTTCAGGAAATAACTACAGCAAGAGCAATCATGGCACTGGTTATACCAATTATAATATTATTTGTTATCGCAGCAGTTTTCGTGTATATGATTTTTCAAATAGATTCAGATATACCCTTCTTCCCGACATTTGGACACTAAATAAAGCAGTAAAATTAACCGGTAAAAATATAAGTTATATTATTCGTGACAGGGCGAGAGGTGACAGTAACAAAAAACATTGCAGTGGACATGAAAATATGTAAATCCACTGTCAAGAGGGACGGGCTCACTGGAAGGAATACGAAAAGTTAATTACATTTGATTACAATGTAATTAATATGGAAAGCATGCAAGTCAGAATTGATGAAAAAAATATGAATGCTTTGAATGAACTGGCGCTGACACTCAGTTCATCCAGATCAGAAATCATAAGAAGGGTAATTGAGGGTGGCATCAGGGAGTTACGCATGAAAATTGCCATGGAGAAAAATATTGATGATGAATTTTCTTTATGCCGGGCGGCTGAATTTTCAGGG
>JBAQYK010000092.1:0-3213 GCA_049299995.1 Candidatus Methanoperedens sp. | reverse complement strand
CCTGCGTATGATTTCATACGCTTCGCTATAATTCCCATCATTTATTAGATGCTTTATTTCATCAATGCTTTTAAACACTTTAAAAAGTATAATATTTCTAGCGGCGCTGGCTGATTTTTCATCTATTAATTCACACAATCCCACAGGCACAGGTATTTTTTTTTTATTCCGGCTGGATACATATACGGGCAGATGTTTTAGACCAAATCCAGGTCCGGGCAGATAAACGACTTTCCCGTTTTCCTGTATGTGTGCAGGCATTATTAAGAGATCTTCCAGCAGTGTATTTAGAAGAACAGGGTCGATTGTTTCTCTCTCTAAATCAATCAGTCCGTCCGTCTTGAGAATGTTAAAAACACCTTCTTTATCCATTGCGAGTTTAATGCACCACAACCTTTTTAAATATTGTGGTATTATAAACGTGCTGTAATATGTTGAATATGTTGAGTTTAATAGCATGGATTATCGTCATATTGGTTATGGTCTATCAAACCATGCTTGATTTTAAAACAGGTCTGCTTGATCGAAGAGTTACGCATGTTGGCATTGCTGCAACAGGAATAATATTAGCAGTTATGAAAAGCATCGTGGATTCAAGCTTTGCACCAGTAGTACTTTCACTTATAACAGGGATTACGGCATATTATTTTTTCAAATACACCATATACAGGACCGGTTTGATTGGAGGCGGCGATGTGCGTGTAATGTATTCGCTCGGATTTATGTTTCCATCGCTTGCGGATGTGCCTTATCTGATTAATAACACGTATCTGTTCGGAGTAAAAGAAACATGGCCGTATCTCAGCTTGTATTTCAACCTGATGATAATAGGCGGTTTTTTTGTTATATTCGAGATTTTATATGATTGTTATAAAGGAGGGTTGATTACCAGTAGAAACAAGAATTTCAAGTATTTTGTGGGTTCAATAACATCTTTTACAGGAATGGTTATATTTTCAGCATCACTCACCGGGATTGGGCGTACACTTACTATCTTATTTTCATTCATATTAGGTCTGTTTTTACTCAAACGTTTTGCAATGAATATCATGCGGAAAAAAGTAAAATTCCAGGACTTACCGGCATTAAAACACCAAACCATCCCAACACAGCGTATAATCGAGGAATCGGGAAGTATACAAGTTATAGATGATGTGCAAATTAAAAAAATGAAAAACGATAAAAAACCTTTCAAAGTAATAGCTGAAAAAAATACTGTGATTCCCACAGATATCCTTCGCAGCCTTGCACTGCGCGCGCCAGAAACTGAGATTGAAATACAAGCAGCAAAGCCGAGGACGGTATATCTTCTTATCATGGTAATTATGCTTCCGCTCGGTGATTTATATACGATTATTAATAAAATCATAATGGGGTGACCAACAAAAAATGAAAATTCTCATAACATCTTTAAGTGGAGGAACTGGTAAAACCGTTCTGGCATACAATATGGCGCGACACTTTTCGAAATCATTATTGATTGATTTGACTTCAAACAGGCATATGTCAGTGATTTTTAATACTCCTATGGAAGGTTCTGGCTATCAGACATTCCAGGCAGGACATAAAAACCTCGACGAACTGATCGTTAAAAGCGATAATATTTCTTTTCTACCCAGGGGTGTGGAAGGAGAGATAAAACACGAATCCTTAAAAGAAATTTTAGCTATGAGTGGCTACGATGCTGTCATCGTTGACTATCAAGCTGAAAATACTCAAAACATTTTGGCGATATGTCCCTTTTTCGATATTGTAATCGTGCCGATGAGATGCGATGTTTCTGTTAAAGCTGAGGTATGGCTGTTAAGTAAAATAAAAGAAGCGGGCTTACCCATACATGTTATTCCGGTAATTTTAAGGAATAAAGCACTGGATGCAAAAATAAGCACTGCCGTAAGAGTAGATGAAAAGAAAATACGCAAAAATCTTCCTGTTAATGCTAATTTAATCTTTACAATGGAATACGATCCCGAAATCCATGATAAAACATGGCGGAATCAGGCAGTTGAAGGAAAGTATGCCAAGGTTATATCGATAATGATGCGATACTTCGCTGAATTGAAAAAGGATGTTAAAATCAAGAATTAATTCAAATCAATCCAATTCATCCCACTTAACGTGGGTTGATCATACAGTAAAACAAAAATCAGAGGTGAAATTAAATGGACACAATAGAAAAGCTGACTGCTCCTGCGAAAGCAAAAGAACAGGTATTATATTCAGTTCTTTATGTGATTGCGGCAGTAGGCATGGTAGCTATGGGCGCGCCAGGGTATGTAGCATTTTTGATCATTTTCGGCGCTGCATTGTACAACGTTTCGAAGATAGGAAAAAACAAAGAATGGTTTGAAGAAAACGGTACGACAGACTGGATACTAGGAATTTCTTATCTGATATCTGTCGGCGCCGGAGTTATAGTAGGATTTCTCTACACATTCGGCATAGTCTGAAGGCATAATAAACAGCATACTATGGACTAGATATATGGATATCATAGAAGAATTCACCAGTCCTGAAGACGCCTACCTGTACAACAGGTGGGCGCCTATTACTCCAATGATAATATTCGGGATTCTATATTTCTTAGCCCGGGAGGTAAAGATAGAGATAAATATGTTTTTTCTCCTGTTGATCTATGCAACGGCAAGTTACTCAGCATGGACATGGGGAAAAACAATAAAAACACAAAAAGAAATCATAGGAGAAGAAAAAACAAGATAAAATAAACCTTCAGTGCTGGAGAAATAGAAGGTTTTTCTCCCCAATTAAAATAAACAAACTTTCATGAACTGGCGTTCATGCACGAAACATGAAAAACTACAGTGCTTTGACATTGCACTTTGAGTTTTTCATAGAAAAATAATAACAAGAGGAGAAATTGCATGCAGCAACAAACCAAAGGAATCTGTCTGCTTAAAGAATACTACCGTAGGCATAAAACTATTATTGATGCCCTTGCACGGGATGATGAAATGTTCAGAGTAGTGAAAGAACTAAACGAAAGCGAAAGTGAAATAAATTTCCAACCATGATTAAAAGATTTGCTATAGCAGCGACAGGACTTCTGCTTATAATTGTCCTGTCCGGATGCGCTGGGCCTGCTGGAACCGGGGGGACACCTGACCTGCTGGGTACAGGAGGAACCGATACCCCGCCCCCGCCTCAATATTACCTTAAAGCTGTCAATATGGGAAAAATCATACAGAGCAAATA
>JBAQYK010000091.1:0-2178 GCA_049299995.1 Candidatus Methanoperedens sp. | reverse complement strand
TGGCCAAAGAAGCTGCCCTTTTTGCTTCAGAGGCTCTTGGCAGTGATCCTGAACTAGGCTTACTACTGCCAAATATCTTTCGAGGCGTGGCTTACAGAATGGGAGAAAAGCACTGGGCAGGGGCAGCAAAAGACTTCATCCGTCTATGTGATGACCGGCTGGCTGATCTGGAATCTTACATTAATAACATAGGTCAAGTGCCACCTCCCTTCAACATAGGGCATGGAAGTCTAATGAAGCATTTCGTTGAGCAAGTAACTTCCATTTTGCCCTACAGAAGAGTGATCTTTCATGTGTTTATTGATGAGTTCGAGAATCTTTTTGAATACCAGCAGGTGGCAATAAACACTCTTCTGAAGCATAGCTCATCAAGTCTTATTTACAATATAGGCACTCGCAGGAAAGGCATTAGAACGCATCGCACATTGAATCAAGAGGAGATTGTACAAGCCCCACATGATTATCGGTCCTATAGTCCTGAGGATGACATGAAGGAGGGTGAGTTTAAGGATTTGTTAAAGGAGATTTGTAGGAAGAGATTTCAGCGACACGGCGTTCCTGGGGGTCCAGCAGGGAAGTGGCATGATATTGAGTTCTATTTAGGGCGGTATGACACAGCCAAAGAGGTGGAGTTCATAACCAAGTCCGAGAGAAAAGAATTGTATCATAAGAAAAAGCTGAAGGAGATTATACAGAAAGAAATTGAAGACCAGCATGAGAGTAAGGAATTGTATGACCTGTTAGTCGACGACGAAAACCCTTTAGCATCTAGGCTCCACCTGTGTTTACTTCTAAGGAACCAACGATATAGACCTTCTGTTCGTGAACTAGCAAGCGAGTTTCGCAGTTGGAAGAAAGGTCAAAGCCAGAAATACCAAGATTGGTGGCATAATACCAGGTTTGCGTTGGTTTTTTTACTGGCGCGAGAGTATAAGCAACATAAAATGTATTTTGGTTTCGATGCATTCATGATGCTGTCTTCTGGAATAGTGAGGTATTTTCTTGAACTCTGCTTGCACACGTTCTCGTATGCTTTCACCGATGGGTTCAGCTTCGATAGGCCAGTAGAAATACCAATTCAGACACAGACTTGGGCCAGTCGCTATGTCAGCCGTTACAAAATTGACGAAATTATGACCTACAGTCCTTATGGTACTCGACTGCAGAAATTTGTCTTGGTGTTAGGTAGCATATTTGAATCTCTTCACAAGAATAAAGATACTACTTTGGGTGAGCCAGAGATAAACCACTTTCATACCAAAACACTTGAACTATTGTCGGGAGATAAAGAGATTCTTGATTCCGCTATGATGTGGGGAGTGCTTCAAGAGAGAGAGCCCACCAAGGATAAATCTCCGGACTTGTCGCTCGAAGCGCAAGAGTATCATCTGAATCATATATACTGCCCTTATTTTGAAATATCTTACAGAAGGAAGAGAAGGCTTCTTATCAACCCGGCTCATCTGCATGTGCTACTCTCCCATGATATTGAAAAAGCCAGGAGTACAGCTAAGGAGATTCTACTGCTTCACGGAGTAGGGCCATTATCTTCTGAAGAAACAACTTCACCGGCTAGCGTGCAGCTATGTATGTTTGAGAGGAGATGATGTTTGAGCAGAAGTACAGTATTGAAGAAGTAGAGGCCATCATCCTGCCCCAGGTCTCTCATCTTATAATGGGCGTAGGAAGAGACCCGCGTGCACAGTTCTTTTTTGAACGAATTAGAGATCAGTTTAACGGAATAGTTGTTCGCCTTGGCTTAGATGTTCGGAATTCCAATCAGTTACAGGTCCAGTGGATTCATCGCAACGTTATGCAGAAAACGCAAAAAGGATTTTTGTGCAGGCACCTTGAGAGGATCGTAAAGGAATCCTTGCAGGGAGAGACCATTTGTCTCGACATGTCAGGCATGGAGCACCAACTACTGTTCTTCCTCCTCAAGGTGCTCAAGAGGGTCAATGTGGCGAGACTTTTTGTTGTCTATACTGAACCGGACGATTATACGAAAGATATTTCTGATGAAGATCACTATACACTGACCGAGGAGTTTTTGGGAATAGGTGCTGCAAAAGGTTACGTTCAAAGAAAGAGCAGTGATTCTGTGTTCATACCAGTCCTGGGATTTGAAAGAGCTAGGTTTCAGAGATTTTATGAAGAAATCCAGCCGCCTAATGACAA
>JBAQYK010000090.1:0-4656 GCA_049299995.1 Candidatus Methanoperedens sp. | reverse complement strand
AAGTACAGCAACTCTACAGACCCGTTCCAACTCGATACCCTTGGCTAAAAACTCGTCTATTATATTGAGTAAAGCCTTGGATCCTTTTTGGATTAACACTAATTTTTCTTCAATATTATATTCAGGTACTATTAAGGATAAAACGGCGTCTTCAGCTGCATCCATGGCATGAACTACATTGAACACAGAAACGTCCACCATTAAATTCTTCTATTACTTGTCTAGTAAATACCATTCCTATTTGCCTTTCAAACAGAGGTTTCTCATACGAAACTTTTTTTTCGTTTTTTTGATCGGTTCGTTTATCTTTCATATTTACCTATATCTTATTTACTATCATCTAACTTAAAATGTTTTCTGTTTTAAGAATTTCAACTATTTCTTTTAAATCATTAGAAACTTTTTCTGGATTTTCAGTAGGATACCTCGAAAGAAGCTGTTGAAAGATTTTTGAGATTGAAGCTTTTCCATCAAAGCAAGATAAGATGCAGAAGGAGGTCTCATTTAGCTTAAAACAAGATCCTTCTTCTATATTAAAAAGCCAAAACAATCCTCCATTAACATCTAACTTATAAAGAACGTATTGTTCAGCAATCTTTAAGGTTTCCGATTCTTTCACTTCCAACATTGAGGATCCTCCTCAAGATAATCTCCAGTACATGCATATGCCATAGCTCTACATCCACTGCATCGAGGGATAAGATCACATGAATGACATTTACCTTTTAAATTTCGTCTATCACGTATTTTCCACAAAACATCTGATGTATACCAGATTTTAAAAAGCGATTCAGATTTTAAATTTCCTATCGGTATCTCAAGCCTTCTGCAAGGAAGTACTGTAGCATCAGGAAGTATGCACAAACTATCCATTCCAATAGAACACGAAGCTCCCGCCTCTTTTTTAAGCGGAGTGTTTGCATTTTTCTCTCCTCTTTTTGGGTCGGTTAAAATCCATAATGTTCGGAGCTTGAGAATTCTCAAAGACGAACCCTTTGAATACTCTTCATCAGACCGATGCAGTATGTACTCATATACTCTTAATAGTTCAGTCGGTGTTAAAAGCATATTTCTCATAGATTTCCCTTTTCCTGCAGGGATCAATCTATCAAATATAAGAGTATCTACATTATTTTCAATAGCAAGGTCTATAATATAAGGTACTTCATCAATATTTTTCTTTTGTAAGGTAACCATCCATCTCACAGAAATTCCACTTTTATTTAAAAGATTTGTGCTGTTTATAACTTTGTCGAATACTCCGTTGCCCCTGATTAGGTCATTTTTTTCTTTACCCCCTTCAAGAGATATCTGAACATAATGAAGTTTATTGAAAATCTTCAACGAGTCGATAAAATCTTTTATAAGCGTACCATTTGTAAGAATGCTTATTTTTTTAATCGATGGCTTTTGTTCTAAATAATAAAGTAAGTTAATCAGATCTTCCTGAATAAATGGTTCCCCTCCCGTGATCGCTATTCGTCCATCTTTCCTCCAAACGGTGAGAGCTTGATCAATTTTATCAGCTACATATTTTAGTTCTTGAAGTGAAGGATCTGTTGAGTCAGAATAATTATTTTGATAACAATGACTACACCTCAAATTGCATTTATTATTGATATGCCATTGAAAATAAAATTCGTTATCCAGATTTTGGCTATTAACCCTATGATTATTAGAATCGCATGTTTGCTGATTGGGTATCATAATTTGAATCTCTGTTGCTGGGATTTTCATTTTTGAATTTTCGAGGATTATGTATTGACAACATACAATGATACAACCAATATAAAATTTTCCATAGCAGAAACCCAAGAATTATTGGGGTTTAAAATTTGATATCTTACATTGTAATAATATAATACAAATCTCAATAGCAATCAAAATTTAACTTCAACTCCCATAAACCCTATGTCTAAGAGCACTTGTTGCTAACATTGCATTGGCTGTTTCACGGTAATTACTCTTGTCCTCCCGTTTTTACCCCGGTTCTCAACATATGTTTCTACCAATTTTGCATTGATTAACTTGTTCAGAGCTTTATGAAACGTAGTATATCCTTTTTTTGTACGCTTATGAAATTCATCGAACAGTTCACCGGCATGGGATGTACCCATTTCAGACGCCGCGTTGAGAAGCGCTGTTTCCGTATCTGTGAATACTTTCAGATATCTTTTCAATCTATCTTTCGAGGCTTCGACGAGCGCGGTATCAACATCCGTGAAATCTACTGTCTTAGAAGCACGCATTTCAGCATTAATAACAGATCTTTTTAGGAGATCGATACCAAACCTGATATCTCCTTTAGGAACCGCGCAGCTGGTTATTTTCTCTATAATGCCTTTCTCCACAACATTCGGGTATAACCCGATTTTTACTCGCCTTTCCAAGATGTCAAAGGTTTCGTCCCAGGTATATCCAGGAAATTTAACGATTTTTGGTGTGAATATCGAGGTTATATCATCCAGTGGTGGATATGAAACGCTGTGCACACTGCCTAACCCGATATTAAGGGGATACTCTTCATGAAGTCTTAAAAGATTATTCACCACATCATGAAAAATTCTCCTCAAAATCAAAAAATCCGCATCATCCAGTATCACAAACATACTCTTGTTTTTTGCAGCGAGTGTTTCTGCAACCTTTCCATATAATTTTTTCAATGCTATTCCTGACGTAGGCGGCTCTATTCCTGTCATCTTCTTGTAGATTTCCGCAAGTACGGAGTAATGAGTCTGCGTATACCTGCAGTTGACATAAGCCAAAATGAGGCTTGAAGGGGATATCTTTTCAGCCTGCTCAATGATTTTTTTGACCGAAGTAGTCTTTCCAGTTCCGGGCGGACCAATGCATATTATGTTCTGCGGCTGCTTTCCTTCTATCCCAGGGGCTATTGCATAACCTATGCTCTTCATTTGCAGATCTCGATAAAGAAACTCATCGGGGACGTATCCAAACTCAAATATTTCTCTATCCTTAAACAGCGTCTGCTCCCATGCAAGGAAATTATTCATCGTATACCTCTAAGGCGCATTTTTTTATTATGTTAGATTTGGATGCGCATGTTTGATTTGTGAAAATTGTTGTTAGTGATATTTAACTATTCTGAGAGCAGGGTGAAAGTATTCAAGTGCCTATTTTCTTGGATTCCATGCGGGTCTTTAGAAGCTCTAAAATAGCAGGTTCCTGTCTTATCAAATCCATAAGTTCCATGGTGAGAGAACCGCGCTCTTTGTCAATATTAATAGCTGTAACAAGGTCAAGCGCTGCGCCGCATTTATAGCAGAACTTGCCTGTGACTCCATTTACCATGCCGCATCTCGGGCATTGAATGGGCGCAAGGTCTTTATCTTGCGGTGTATTATCTTTTACAAGTCCGTGCGCTTTGAGAAGTGCATCATCCAGGTTCTTGCCTGAACGATGAACATATATCCGTGTCATCCCGGATCCCTGTACCAGCATATCGCTCAGCTACTTCTATCCTCTATTTTAGAAAATGATTTCACTGCCTGGATGATCGCCCGCTCGATAGGGGAAAAAACAGGCAGCAGTTCATCCGGGGTTTCTGCCAGCAGCTTGATTTTTTGTTTCATATCGGTTGAGAGGCCGTTCATGCCACGACCTCCACAGCGATGCCGAGGATGGGATCAGCATCAATAGTCGTTCTGATTGATCTCAGCTTACCGAGAAGATTCGAGTTCATATATCACACCACTTTTCTCTCCCATAATATATATACGTACTCTTTTATTTTTATGTTAATATTAACAAGAAATTATCATATTAATATTAACATGAAATGTGTGTGCACGTGTGGGTATTTCATTCGCACCCATCGACCGCACGCTCTGCCCTCTGCATGATTCTTCCCATTCCCTCATCTCCTGCGCTCGTATAAATAAAGAAAACACAAATTCTATAGCGATACTTTCTAAATATTAGAAACGTGGAATCGCTACCGCATCTTTAAAAGAAATTACCAAAAATCATTCTAATCTACTAAATGCGGAGATATTTAGCGATAATATCGTCTCTTTAAGATTGTTCAGAAAATTTCCGGAGATTAAATTAAATATATTGGATGCGCAGCTTTCTATTGACAGTCTTTGAAGCTGTTGACGCAGTGAACTACCATCCAGTAAGTTGGATGGCTTCGGCACGCTTTTTAATCTTGCCGGCGCCAGCATTCTATTTTGTAGCTTTTGCCATTGCCTCGGCAAACAGCTTTTGAAACTCCGGGCTGCCTTGCAGCGCTGCAAATACCTCAGGTATCAGCTTGCTCTTATCGTCCACGTCTTTAGCCATTCCCCTGTCCAAAACAAGTGCGCACTGATGGCATACACGCGCTTCGGGGACTAATATTACATGACAGCGCGGGCACTTTTCAAGAGTAACCTGTTTTTCTTCTACCTCAAGCCCGTGCTGCGCATAGATGGCTTTTACCATATCCTCGTTTGTATAGTTTCCATATATTTTAAGCATCCTTCCGCTGCCCGGCACCCAACCAGCCTGGTATTCAATCTGTTGTACCGGGAATCCGTTGAGGAGCATATCCGTAACTTTTTGGTGCCTGAAAAGATGAAAGAATATCCTCCCCTTCAACCCCGCGCGAACGGCGATGCTTTTCAGCGTTTTGCGCAGGGTATTGTAGGACAT
>JBAQYK010000089.1:0-8937 GCA_049299995.1 Candidatus Methanoperedens sp. | reverse complement strand
GAGTACAGCATTCATCAAAAAGACTATCATTTTTCCCCTGAAGCAACAAAGTTCCGTTATTGTATTGGGTAAGAGTTATGGAAAAATCGTTTCTAGTTATTTTAGCTCTATATGCAATAGCAGAACTTGGATTATCAGTGATTTCAAGGGTTCCAAGTGTCCTTAAGGAATCCCTTACTTTTACTCTGAGGTCGGATAACATAATATCATATCTTGTTGCACATGCCTTTACTTCCGATATCGCATGGCCAATAAAGGAGTGCGGATCAGCCTCAAATTTTGCTTTTAGCGCTTCCATTTCGTTTTTCAGCGTATTTTGCTTGCCTTGAATTTGTATTCTAGAATTGTTATAGATTTTCACTATTGTTCTTTCGGATAGGTTTGATATATCTATTCTCAGGTTGTTTGCTTCTTCAGATAGTTCAGCCTGGTACTTTTTGCCCCTACAATAATCTAAGAACACTTTTGCTATAGCTTCAGCGTTTGAATTAGCTTTAGACATAATAAGCCCCTTAATGTTAACACCATAGGTCGTGGCTATTATTGAACGTTACATTGAATATAAGAACCGATATATAAACTTGTGTTAATATTCTCTAATATAATCTCCAAATGTTTTACATCCTACTTTGCACCGAGAAAATATCTTAAATCCTAAAGTTGCGGCAACGTCAAGGCTCGCCTCTAGCGAAGATCACCCCCCTCCCCCCTCATCATCGCGCTCTGCCGGGGCGCTGAAAGTTGGCACTTCGAATTTGACAGTAATAACAGGATGAACGGGATTAAAAACATATCCTGTCGATCCTGTCTGAAAAATCACATTCTTAAAAAACCGCAGATGATAACGCCCAGAGTCACGCCTCTGGAGGGCGTGTCCACGTATGCCCGCAGGCATACGTGTGCGCGGAGTCGAGAACCCGCAGGGTTTCGGCGTGATAAACGCAGATACCTTTGTGCCAGATGCCGGGTTTTTCAAAGAAGAGCAAACGTGATGGAACGCGGATTGCGCGGATGCGCGCGGATTAAAATTATCCGTGAAAATCCGTACGATCCGTTTCATCCGTGTTCTAAACTGCGGCTGAGCTTTGCGCTCTTTGCATCCTTTGCGGTGAGATACCCAAAAATCCGTTGCTGTAAGTGGAGCATAACTTGAGACATCTAAAATTCCACATTCAACCATCACTTAACATCCTCCAGCAGCTTCGCGATCAGCTCAGGCGCCGGAAACTGCCCTCTCAACTCCTTCGGGAGGGTTGTAACAATCCTGTATGCTGCTACACCGATAGGCTTATTCGCCTCTCGCAATGCATATTCCACTATCGTCTTATCCTTGGATTTGCACAGGATGATGCCGATAGAGGGATTTTCATCTTTCATTTTGACAAGATCATCAAGTGCAGCAAGATAAAATTGCATCTTACCCACGTATTCAGGAATGAACTCCCCGATCTTGAGTTCAAGTGCAACGAGGCACTTAAGGCGGCGGTGATAGAGCAGGAGGTCGATGAAATATTCCTTTTCGCTAATCTCCAGGCGATACTGGCTGCCGATGAATGAAAACACCCCGCCCATCTCGCGCATGAACGGCTCGACCTTTGCAAGAACCGCCCTCTCTAGCTGGCGCTCACTGTGTTCATCCCCAAGCTCAAGGAAGTCGAAAGTGTACTCATCCTTGACCGCAAGCTTTGCCTGGCTGCTTATTTCAGCAGGCAGGGTTTGCTCAAAATTTGTCTGGTTAAGCAGGGTTTTTTCATATGACTGGTTCTCTATCTGGTGAATCAGGACGTTCCTGCTCCAGCCGAATTTCCGGGTCATTCGGATGTAGAATTCGCGCTCTAATACATCCTTGCATTTCTCCATTATTATTATGTTTTTAGACCAGCTAATTTCTCGCACCAATGGTGCGAGTTTTATTTCATTGCAGTAAGTATCGTAGAAAAGCCTCATGCGCCAGAGGTTTGCAGCCGAAAATCCACCAATACCCGGAAACTCCGTCCTGAGATCCTTTGCCAGTTGTTCTACCACAGATTTACCCCACTTATCCCCTTTCTGCCGTTCGACAATTATTCGCCCAATGTCCCAGTAAAGCGAGATTAGCTCCTTATTAACTGCTTTTAGCGCTTCATATTGAGCCGCCATGATGCGCTGTTTAATGTCATTAAGAAGAATCGCGTAGTCGTTCGAGACAATACTACTCATTGTTGCTCCCCATTTCCAGCAGTTTCTCAACATTCTCAGCAATGCGCCCTTCCAGTTCCCGCGCCTCAGCATTGAGCACTTCAAGTTCCTCGTTCAGTTCCTCAAGCCTCTCCTTAAAATCAAAATCATCAGCTTCGCGCTCTGCCACTCCCACATAGCGCCCCGGATTCAGGCTCCATCCCTGCGCCTCGATCTCGGAAAGTGCAGCCACCCTGCACAATCCGGGCACATCCACGTACTTGCCATCCGGGAACTTCTCATTCAACATCGGCGCGCTGCCATTCGTTGTCTCAGGCTGTTCGCCCCGATAGAGCCTCACGATATTGGCAAGGAACTCAATCTGTTCAGGCATGAAATCACGATGGGCGCGGTCAACCTGATGGAAGATATGCCGCGCATCAAGGAACAGGACTTTGTCCTTGCGCGGTGTTTTTGCCTTGCCGCGGTCAAGGAACCAGAGGGTGCATGGGAGGGTGACTGTGTAGAAGAAGTTCGAGCCCACTGCAACCATCACATCCACAGCGCGTTTTTCGATAAGTGACTTTCGGATATCCTGCTCGCTTCCGCGGGCATCGCTGGCAGAGTTTGCCATCACGAATCCACTGCGACCACCCTCATTCAGGGCGCTGTAAAAAACCTGGATCCAGAGATAGTTGCCATTATCAGGCTTTGGCATCCCGAACGGAAAGCGGGGGTCATCCTTAATCCGCTCCTTATCCACCCTGTCCACGTTAAACGGTGGATTAGCCATCACGAAATCGAATTTGCCAAAGCTTTTGTGGATATCTTCGTAGTAGCTGTTGCCCTCGCGAATATCGCCAGAGAGACCATGCACTGCAAGGTTCATCTTACACAGGCGCACAGTTTCAGCGGTCTTTTCCTGTCCATATACGCTGATTTCAGCATTTGGGTTCTTCTTATGGTTTCCCACGAAGCGCGCGCTCTGGACGAACATGCCGCCTGAGCCGCACGCAGGGTCAAAGATGCGCCCGTGATAAGGCTCGATGACCTCGACTATGAGTTTAACAATAGAGGTGGGGGTAAAGAACTCGCCCCCTTTCTGTCCTTCACTCATGGCGAACTTGCCTAGGAAATATTCATAAATCTTTCCAAAAGCATCGCCTTCGATGTCCATGGGCACAGAGTTGAACGTCTTTAATAACTCGACGAGGGTGCTGTTATCGAGATGGTTATAGGTCTTGGGCAGGATGTCCTTTAGTTCCTCATTCTCAGCCTCGATGGCGCGCATCGCTTCGTTGATGGCTTTTCCAATATCAGCACCTTCAGGAAGGTTGAGAAGCCTGGAGAATCTTGAAGCTTCAGGCAGGTACAGGACACCGCGCGCCTGGTAATCGGTTTTGCTGATGGCGCGCCTGAATGTACTCTTGTTTGCCAGTTCCTTCTGGGCTATAGTGAACTTGTGGTCAGCGTAACGGAGAAAGATTAGTCCAAGAACCGGGACTGAGTATTCCGAAGATTTCAATTTTGAGTTAGCCCGAAGTTCGTCTGCAGCAGACCACAGGCGCTTTTCAATCTCGTTATGATTGCCTGCCATATGTACGCATATAACTTGGTATATATAAGAAGAATGCGGTTTATAAACCATTTAGAAAGGGAGATTGAACGCTACTGCTATTTTTATTAAAATCAAGTTGAATCTTTGTAATTTTCAATTCCATCCCCAGAGGTTGTATCCCACTCGTCTGCAAGCTCTTTATCTTCAATTTTTGTTGCTTTATAGCCTTCAGTTAATTCTTTTATAAGATGTGCTTTAATTCCTATTGTGTTCATGATGCACCAGAAATGAGGTTAAATGTGGATATAAGGTATATTAAAGGCACCTATTTCACAATCGGCGCGCCGAAAGTAAGCTCCTCAAGCTCAACCACTTTTCTCCACAATTCTTTGCACTCGCAATTAAGATTACCAAAAACCCCCGCATCCTGCATAACTGAGAAAACCCGTATCGCCTCTGCCACATCCTTATCGCACTTCCCGCAATTATGAGGCCCGCGCAATGAGCCTGCTGCCACAGGGTCTGACATTATGACCGTATCGGGAGCAGCCTCTTTCCCGCGCCGAAGCACCTCCACGGCGCTCCACAGCCACGGAGGGCGGTAATCCCCGCGGTCGAACATCTCCTCCACAAGCGTGCCCTTCTGCACATTGCAGAGGTTGACCGATATCGTTCCGGCATGGGGCGCGGCGTCGTTGATGGATTGTATCATATCATTCATGGCAATGCCTTCCGGGAGGAAAGGAGGTTTAAGCATCAGGTAAGCCTTGACCGTTGCCCCTTCTTTTTTTGCAGCCTCGCTTGCCCTGACAAAATCCAAGAGCGTGAAACCTTTATTGATGCAATCCTTCCGAATCATATCGTTACTCGTTTCAAGCCCCATAGCCACCTCGAATCTTTTACCGAGCGCGTCTTTAGCTTCAGCCACTTTCTCCTGCGTCACATATTCAGGTCTTGTCTCTGCAATGACTTTTTTCACCCTGTCATCAGCCCCGAGGCGCGATAGCATCTCTTTGCGTGTCGCCGCATCGATTTCACCGTCATCAAGAAAGCTGCCCGAGGTGAATATCTTCAAAATGAAATCTTCATCCTTACAGCGCGACATTGCATACTCGAATTGTTTCATCAGGTCATCATGCGATGGAGGCTTTTGCGCGCTGTCATAGACGTACCCGCACATGGTGCAGTTATTCCAGCGGCAACCTGATGTCTGGAAAATCACAGTGAGCGCAGTAATAGGCTTCCCGTCAAGCAAATCTTTCCCTGTCCAGACTGCCGTAGGTCTGTCGGGCGGATTAAATTTGATTCTCTGTTTTGTACGGATGTCCCGCACGACTTTTGTAAGTGACATTTCTTATCAGTCCCATTCCCCGCATTTAAATGCGGGGTTACTCAAACTCAATCGTTGCAGGCGGCTTGGGTGTCAGGTCATAAAGCACGCGTGAAACATTGGGTATCTCGCTTGTGATGCGGGATTCTATTTTTCTAAGAACTTCCCAGGGCAGTTCCATCGCCTCTGCGGTCATGCCGTCCCTTGAACTCACGGCGCGCACTGCTATTATCCATCCATGCACGCGGATATCGCCTTTAACCCCGGTTCCTTTTTCAAGGAGAGCCGCAAATGTCTGCCAGGGGCAGAACTGTTCCACAAGTTCTTCTTCAACAATCGCATTGGCCTCCCTGACCACATCCAGTTTTTCTTCAGTAACCTCGCCTATTATCCTGACCGAAAGACCAGGACCCGGGAACGGCATCCTGTCCGAAACCTCCCTCGGCAATCCAAGCGCCCTTGCCACTTCCCGCACCTCATCCTTATAGAGGTCGGCGATGGGTTCGATTATCCCTTCAAAATCAATGACTGAAGGCAGTCCTCCAACATTATGGTGGCTCTTAATCCCCCCTTCGGATTCTATCCTGTCAGGGTATATGGTTCCCTGGATAAGGTATCTCGCGCCGGGTTTGCGGGCTTCTCTTTCAAATTCCCTGATAAAAGCCTCGCCCACTGCCTTCCGTTTTTTCTCAGGGTCTGTCTGTCCTTTCAATGCCCGCAGGAAATTCTCCTTTCCGTCAACGACCTGAAGGTTCATATCAGAAAAGATTTTCTTTATCCTTTCAGTTTCACCTTTTCGCATCAGCCCGGTATCGATGTAGATGGGTGTGAGCAGTTCTCCAATCGCCCTGTGTGCGAGAACGGCGCAGACTGAGCTGTCAACGCCTCCTGAAAGCGCTATTATTGCCCTGCCTTTAATGTCTTTTTTAATTTTCTGGATGCTCTCAATAATGAATTTATCAACTTTGACCATTAGACTCTAAATTATTGTTTCTGCTTTAAATGGTTTTACCTGAAACCACCTAAACAATTTTATTACATCTATTTCAAATCCGAGTAAAAGAAATACGCAGCAGCGAGTATCAGGATAGCTCCAAGTAAGCCTGAAAGTAACCCTTTTTAAGTTCTAACGATGCTGATTATTAAATAACGAAAAGGAAAAAATAAAACTGCTGTTAGAAGTTTAAAAATTAAAAGAAATTATTCTTGTATTACCTTAATAGTCGGGTTCATGACATACTTGTCTTTTCCAGTAGATTTGATAGATTCCTTAGCATCAAAATCCAATGTTAGTTTTGTTGTCTGTTTTTCAACAATATCAAATGGTTTAACTAGTTTTATTGTTTTGGACGGAATTGTTAGAGTATACTCAGTCCCGCCAATTGTAACTAATGCTTTGTCAACATTCAACCTTATTTGAGTATATTTACCGGCTTTTAGATTTGAACTTCCCAATAACTCCTTTACATCTTTTATTTTTATCAGGTCAAATGTCTTTTCTTCTTTGACTACTGTAAACCATCCAGTTTCATTTGTTGCATTCGCATCTTCATTGGCTCCAGCTAAATGTACCTCGACATTAGATATCGTCACCAAAGCCTTCTCTATGTTCAAATCGGCAGGAGCATCGGTAATTTGCATGACTAATGTCCCCGTTCCACTTTGAACACAACCGCTTAAACCGACAGTTACAAGCACTAAAATGGCTATTAAAAGATTACTTTTCATTTACGAACCTCCATATATACTTAAATTAACATATATTATATTTTACTTAAGCTTTTTGGTTTCAATCGGACTTCTGTGACAATTTTTTTAATATGAATATCACAGATAAGGTATTGAATTTGGTAGCATCTTTGGAATTGAACTACTCCCTAAAAAATTGCGGAGTTAAGGTTATAATGTATTAATTTTATCAAAGATAAATAGTGGTTGAATGTATTGTAGCAGATGTGGTAGTAAGCTTCCCAGCACCTCATGATGCCTCAGTCATTGGATTTCAGGAAAACCACGGGTGGGCAATGGAACCGATAATAGAAATACGTTCACTATCAAAAAATTACGGCGATTTCAGCGCTTTAAATAATGTATCCCTGACTATTGAAAAGGGGACGATATTCGGTCTTCTCGGACCCAACGGGGCAGGCAAATCGACATTAATTAAAGTGCTCTCATGCCAGACAAGACCATCGGGAGGTCATGCATTCATATCAGGTCTTGATGTGGTTTCAGATAAGAAAGAAGTGCTTTCTATTATCGGGGTTGTACCGCAGGAAAACAGCTTCTATGATGAGCTTACAGTGAATGAGAACCTCGTGTATTTCGGTTCATTATACGGCGTCCCGACTATTGAAATTAAGAAAAGGAGCCACAAGATACTGGATTTGCTGCATCTTTCAGAAAAGAGCGAAAGCTATGCAGGCATACTGTCAGGGGGCATGAAGACCAGGTTGAATATCGCCTGCGCGCTTATTCATAAACCCGAGACGCTGATACTTGATGAGCCCAGTGTGGGGCTTGACCCTGTATCAAGGAAAGCCTTATGGGACACCATCAGGGCAGTGAATAATGAGGGGACAACTATCCTTATCACTACACATTATATGGAAGAGGCTGACCTG
Source organism: Candidatus Methanoperedens sp. (assembly GCA_049299995.1). Taxonomy (GTDB): domain Archaea; phylum Halobacteriota; class Methanosarcinia; order Methanosarcinales; family Methanoperedenaceae; genus Methanoperedens. The sequence goes on along the minus strand of JBAQYK010000089.1, from coordinate 1,268 downwards.
CTGTGCGACAGGATACTGATTATGAACAGGGGTAAAATCGTTGTCGAAGGAAAACCTGAGGAGCTAAAGAACGCTGCCGGCGAGCGCGCCCTCCTGATAACAAGCTTACCCGGCAATTATCAGTTAATAAAAAGCAAGGTTGAATCACTTGAAACGATATCGTCCTGTTCCGTCAATGAGAAAGGGTTGAAAATAACCATCAAGCAGGAGTTGCCCCTACAGGTAATCTTCGAGATTTTTGAATCGGAAGGCGAGAAAATAAAGAACGTGGAATCCGCACGACCAAGCCTTGAGGATGTATTCATACAGGTCGCCGGGGAGGCATGGCATTGAGCGGTTCTGTAATCAAGAAAGACCTGAAGGTATACATCCGCCACAGGAAGACGTTACTGCTGATATTTATTGCGCCGATACTTATTATGGTATTGATCGGGTCGGTGTTTTCAGGCGCGGCTGATGAAGGTCTCAAGGATGTTAAGCTGGGAGTTGGGGGCGGGTCAGACATCGGGAAGAATATAATCGAGAACCTGAACAAGAGCAGTATGTTCATTATCGTTAAAGAGGACACCAGCGACCCTGCTGTTATCCAGGATGGTGTGAGGAAAGGAAAGTACAGCGCAGGGATATTCATCCCGGAAAATGAGACCCAGGCCATGCAGTTGTACCTTGATAATTCAAAGGTCCAGATAGCTCCGGTCATTTCGACTTTTTTCCTTACCACTACTGAGAAAATGTCATATGAACTCACACTTGCTTTTATCAGCAGGCTCTGGGAAAACCTGGGGCAGATGGAATCTCAGCTTAAACCTTTAAGAGAAGGCGTATTGCTGATTAATGGCAGTGTGGCAGGTCTTAACAGGAATACGCAGGATGTGCTTCTTTCCATGAACGAGATCAACGTCACCAACTTGAATGAGTCAACAGGCGTGATGAAAGATACCCTGGAGAGGATGGGTATCGAGCTTCAAAGAAGCCGAGAAGAGATTAATGTCACGCGCAAAGACCTGGAGGAACTGGATAAAAACGTATCCTCGATTTACAATGACACTGTGGGCTTGAGAGACGACCTCAAATTTGTGGTAGATAATATCGATTCGACTGATGCATCGCTTTTGGCAATGCAGACGAATCTGCAAGTGACTTACAACCTTACATGTGCAGATCCATTAACGCCGCAGTGTGTTTCACTGAAAACTACAATCCAGCAAATACAGGATACAAGAGTTCTTATGGTCAACAGGACAGGACGTATCAGGTCGCTTTACAAT
>JBAQYK010000088.1:0-1684 GCA_049299995.1 Candidatus Methanoperedens sp. | reverse complement strand
CCATTATATGATAAAGGTCATAAGTCAGGGAGCAGCTATATTCATCTCCATCAGCAGCATGCCAGCAGGCAAAGGGATCTCCGGTCAAAGGATCAACTTCCGCATCACAGTAATAACCCACATAACCCATGCCACTGGAACTCGTATTACCTTCGCTATCAACGTAAGTATAACTTACTTCGCTAATGCCTGCCTGGTCTTTTACCCGGTAAACAATATAAACGCCATTTCCATGCTCATCCGGCTGCAAGGCAACCGGGGTTTCATTATAAGTTTGAAAGTAATCAGCATAATTGGTCAGCAGCGCCTGTGGTGTCACATCCCATTGCCAGTCCGGCACGATGCGCGTTGACGAGGGTGCATTTCCTCTGCTTTTCTTCGACACATCAGCTTTCAATTTTTCATAATTCCCGGGAAACACTTCTGCCAGTAATGTAGTAACTAAAACCAGCAGAACTAAAACTGTTAGAATACGTTTCATAACTACCTCCTATATAAAAGTTTTCTCCTCGCATCAGCAGACTGCGAATTCAATTTACACTAAAAATATAAAAATAATTTTGCCATTGTCAAGGAATATATTGACTGGCAACAATGCGCCCAGCATGTTGCAAGGTATTGTTAGTTGCAAGGCTCGCAGTATTGTTTATTGCAAGGCTCAAGAAAGGCTAACAAACTATATTCTCAGCTACCTTGCAACATGCTGTCGCATTGTTGCCAGTCACTAAGGCAAAAAACTTTAAAATAAAAGTTTCACAGAAATATTATGAGTCTCTAATCTATCAGAATCCTCATACGAACTTGTTTCTGAATAAGAATAATCTATTGCAGCCTCAATCCCTGTTACAGAAAACCGGACTCCAAGTCCCCGGTTGAAAGCGTAACCATCATCATCCATCTTTATACCGCAGCGAAGACGTAAAATTTCGTATTGAAATTCTGTTCCGAGACTGCTGCTTTCATTAAATTCAAAATCATTATCAATCTGCATGGATGCCAGCAGGCAGATATTTTCCTGCCGGTAAACATCTCCTGCCACACCAAGTGAAAAATTACGGGGTATTTTAAACGGCTTTTCTTCTCTGTCTTCGTCAATATACCCATCTCCATCATTATCAATCAGGTCAAAAGGATCTTCATTATAAAGACCATCTGCATCTTCATCAATCCTGAATCTCATTTCCGGTCCCAGGTTCTTCGCTGTGATCCCGATAGCGATATTCTTATATCCCGGCTTATAAAGTAATCCCAGGTCAATTGCATGACCTTCTGCTACGAATGTATCGATTTTTTCACGAATATATTTACCTGTGATCCCGATTGATAATTGTTCTGTTAATTGATTGGAATAAGTTAATCCTGCTGCAAGATCAGAAGTTGTGAAATTTTCTACTGAAGGTCCAAATGATCCTTCCCCCGTCCAATCATCTATTTCCTGATACAAATAGGAAATATTAATCCCAATAGCACCATATTTATTGTACATAGACGCTGCAAAAAAATTATAATCCGGATACTCAGTCCATTTTCCCGAATGGAATGTTTGTGAAACCCGGCGTGAATACATTGCCTGTATCCCTGTTTGCAAAACCAAACCTGCCGGATTCCAGAATATAGCAGAAATATCGTCACTGACAGCCGTATATGCTTCTCCCATCCCGGTCGCCCTGGCATCAACACCTAG
>JBAQYK010000087.1:0-2513 GCA_049299995.1 Candidatus Methanoperedens sp. | reverse complement strand
CTCAAGTTCCTTCCCGGTATCCGGGTTATTATCTTCATATACGATTAAACCACCTTTCAACGATCCGGCGCCGGTCTGCTTGAAACCCACGCTTCGGCCCAGAACAATAATCATCCCTGTCCATGACATGTTTCCGTTCAGGGTGATTTCAAGGTTGCCGCCTTCAATAACAAGCAAGCCTGCCCCTGATGTATTTCCGCTAATCTTTATGGAAGTACTGTCCGTTATTGAAATATAGGTTATTTTAGGGCTCTCCGCAGTTCCGAGTGCAATATCGTTCAGAGTGGAAGGATTGGTAAGTTTGTTATCCGCGATATTCTTGGCCACGCCTACGTACGACCTAAGATCATCAGACGTAAAACTTGTTGAAATACCAACGCTTGGTGTCACGGGGCCCGTTCCGGAGTCGTATCCCAGGCCGAGTATTCTATTCTTTTGAGCGCTGTCCAAAGAATCTACCACACCTGTTCTGCTGCTCCCATCGAATGTGGTTATGGCATACTTGTCATACGTGCCTGTCGGGGTTGTTCCGTCAGATAACCTGTAATCTCTGCCATCGGCGAGAAAAGACGTCCCTGAAAAAGATGTATCCGCCTCACCGAGAAGCGTTACCGAACTATCAATGGCAGGGGCTTTGTTTATTCTGATCATCACTCTCAATTTTGTAACGGAATCACGGTATGCTCCTACAGACTCGATAACTAAAGTGTCATTTGTGTCACTATATGCCCCGCCGGTATCTTTAGAGTCATTCATTACCCTTACATTATATGAACCTCCATGAAAAGTTACGTTGCTCCCGAAGGAAAGAATCCCATCATCGGATGTTCCATCGGTATTATCAATGCCCTTAAGAAGTGCGGTAAAACTTCCCCAATTCTTTGCAGTATACCTTGCGACACACTCCGCTTTAGCTCGTGCCACCCCTGCTTCAGCAATATACAGGGATTGAGTATTCGACATATGTTTAACAACCCCGGAAATGTCTGAATTCACATTATGATTGGCAGCAATGCCCGTAATAAACAAAACAGTTATAAAACCCATAACGGTTAGCAAAACCATACCATTTTCATTGTGTAATATTTTCAGTTTCATTGTACGTTTCTCATGATAATCTTATTTGACATCTCACTTGCAACGTATTGTCCGGTCGTTTTACTCGGATTTTTTGTCCTGCCTGTAAGTGTAAGATCAACCGTATTCCCTGAGATATTGATACTCATACTATTCACATACTCGGCAACTGTTTGCGCACCTGCTCCTCGATGCTCATCAATTTTCAATACAGGTTTAGATACATTACTGTTATCAACAGAATACGTAACCCATTTTACAATATATACTTCCGTGTCGGCAGTATAACTGTAAGACGAAACCTGGTTGCCGGAAAGAGTCGGGTCTGCATCGATTGTCAGTGTATCACCGGAAATACTTATGATTTTTGCATTTTCCCCATCGCCGATTTTAATATCGCTCCTGTCTGTTGTATTGAAGTTGCTTCCCTCCCCTGTTTTTAAAGTAATGGCAGTTGCACCGGCGCTTACACTGTTTGCAAGATGACCCTTCGGAGCATCCAGACATCCTACGATATCAAGAGTTCCTCCGCTGTAACGTACGGAAAAATTAATGTCGCTATAACCGCCTATTGTTGTCCATGAAGGCTTCCCGAAACCCGCTGCCATCAGATCATTTGACAATCTTCTCATTGCAATCCTTATATTATGCTGGGAGCCGGAAATATCATATTGCGTATTAAAAACCTTGTCCTGAGAACTTAAAACATCCAGAGAAACAAACAGGATAATGCAGCTTAAAAAGATTCCAAGCATGAGCTCAATAATGCTTAATCCTTTTATATCTCCGATATAACTGTAAACAACTCTATTTTTTCCTGTTTCCATGTCACACTCACCGTAACGTCCTTAAAATTATATGTTACTGTTGTACCGCCATCTGTAACCGCTGTTGAATTGGGAACAACCGTCCATGAAATATTCATGCTGTTTTGCTGTGCACTGTTCGAAGCAATCGAACTATATGGTGTATTCTTCAACTCCTCCAACTTCTTTTGTGCTAAGGAAGAAGCAGTTGTAGCATCCTTATTAAAAAAACTTCCATTAAGACTCAGCGCACGCATATTTGTAATGCCTATCATGGCTATCGCAAAAACAAGGAGTGTTATAAGCACTTCTATTACTGTAAAACCCTTGTTAAAGCTTAAGGTGAAAGGTGGACGAAGTTTCATAATACAAATTATTATGCATTATGCATGCCAAAGGTTATATATCTAACCTGTTAATATTTAAATGCTATTTTTTCATTAATATTACGGAACAACTACAAGTGGGCGGTTTTGGTATAATCAATCAATACAAGTGGGCGGTTTTGGTAGATTTATATCCCATGCTTTTCCATCTTCCTTGCCAGTGCCCTTCTGCTTAGCCCCAGCATATGTGCGGTTTTTGTCTTATTCCCTTTGCATTGCCGGAGTACCATTTCGATATGTCTTT
>JBAQYK010000086.1:0-5961 GCA_049299995.1 Candidatus Methanoperedens sp. | reverse complement strand
ACACGCCCTCCCGAGGCGTGACTCGGGACCGCATAAAGCGAGGTGTCACTTTATGATAAAACTTTATGAATGTTTTATCAAACGACAGGTATGCAACAGCATACCTGAACACCGGATAAAGCGAGGTGTCGCTTTATGATTATATCACGGCAAAAGGAATTAAAAGATATCCTGCGGGCGCTTAAAGAAAAAAACATTTTCATAATCGGTTGCGGTAAATGCGCAACCAAGCTTCGTGTGGGCGGCGAACCCGAAGTGCTCGATATGGGGGAAAAACTAAGGCACGCAGGGAAAAATGTTACCGGATGGACTGTTTTTAGCTCTGCATGCAATATAAACTCATGGAAAGACGTTTTATCCCAAAATCCCGGCATTGGTAAGTCCGAAGCTCTGCTGGTTATGTCCTGCGGGGGAGGAGTTTCCGTGATTTCAAGGCTTGCAGATTCAATGAACCAAAAGTTTCAGGTTTACCCTGCCCTTGATACCGAATCCCTCGGTGGAACCTGCCACGAAGAAACAGTGGAGGAACTGTGCGGTTTGTGCGGGGATTGTAATATCTGGGAGTTCGGGGGAATATGCCCGGTCATCCGGTGCGCCAAGGGGTTGCTGAACGGACCCTGCGGCGGCGCCGTGGAAGGAAAATGCGAAATAGACGAGCGCAAATGCGCATGGGATATGATATATGACAGGCTGAAAAGACTTGGAAAGCTTGAGTATCTTGAGGTCGTACGCGAACCCGGAGACCATACAAAAAGATTCAGGAGGCAAAAACGTTGAACTTCCAGGAAAAATTGCACTCCGGAAAATTCATAATCACAGCCGAGATAAGCCCGCCAAAAGGCATTGATACTGATGGGATGCTAAAAGAGGCAAGCCTGGTAAAAGATAGTGTTGACGCAATTAATGTCACTGATAACCAGAGGGCAGTAATGAGAATGAGCCCACTGGCTGCATGCAACGTGTTGAGGCTGGAAGGATATGAAACCATAATGCACATGACATGCAGGGACAGGAACCGGCTTGCGCTCCAGTCAGAACTCCTGGGCGCATCGGCTCTGGGAATAAACAATATACTCGTAATGTCCGGGGATTATCCAACAAAAGGCGACCACGTTGGCGCAAAACCGGTTTATGATTTGGATTCGGTGCAACTGCTTGGATTGATTCAAAAATTAAATGCGGGATATGATTTTTCAGGAAACAGGTTAGATGGCAATACCGGTTTTTGCGCCGGCGCTGTGACGAATACGGAAATAAATGAACTCATGCTCATCAAACTCCGGAAAAAAATAAAGATGGGTGCGGCTTTTATCCAGACGCAGGCGGTTTTCGATACAGGAAGGTTTTGCGAATTCATGGATAAAATTAAACCAATAATTCAGGGCGGAAGAATAAAAATAATAGCAGGAATCATTCCACTAAAATCCGAAAAAAATGCACTCTTTTTGAATTCGAATGTGGCAGGCATCAAAATCCCGGATGATATTATCAAGAGGATGCGGACTGCGAAAAACCCGGAAGCTCCTGGGATGGAAATAGCGGCAGAGTTAATCGGGGAATTGCGCGGTAAGTGCGACGGCATACACATTATGCCAATCGGAAGCCATGAAAACACGGCAAATATTCTCGAAATGGCTGGTATAATATGAAAACACAGATTGAGCAGGCAAGGAACGGAAGTGTAACGAAAGAGATGAGAGCCGTCGCAAAAGCCGAAAATACGGATATTCAAGCGCTGCTTGGGAGTATAGCAAACGGAAGTATTGTGATAATGAACAGGGGAGAACGCCCAGTCGGCATAGGAAAAGGTCTTTCAACAAAGGTGAATGTCAATATTGGAACTTCGACTTTAAAAATAGCTCCTGATGATGAAGTGAAAAAAGCCATCATAGCTGAAAAATACGGCGCAGACACAATAACCGACCTTTCTATGGGCGGGGACATTACGGAAATACGCAGGAAAATATTCGGGAATACCACGCTTCCCATAACCACTGTTCCCATCTACCAGACAGCGGCTGAAAAAGGTCTTGAAAACATGACGCAGGATGACATTATCCGAAATTTGAAGCGGCAGGCAGAGGAAGGGGTGAGTTCTTTTGTGCTTCATTGCATTGATAATAAAATGCTGGGAATGCTTAAAAAAAGGAAACGGATAATGGGCGTGGTCTCCAAAGGCGGGTCGATAACCAGCGCTTACATGATGCTTAACAACTGCGAGAACCCGTTTATCGAAAATTTCGATGAGATTTTAAAACTCTTGAAAAAACATGATATTGTACTCTCGCTTGGAAACACAATGCGAAGCGGATGCATACATGATACGCGGGATAAGGCGCAGCTTGAAGAAATAAGGCATAACGTGGAACTTGCTAAACGTGCAAACCTGGAGGGAGTGCAGGTAATCATTGAAGGGACAGGCGGGCATGTGCGGGCAGACCGGATAGCGCAGTATATCAGGTTTCATAAACGCAGGTCGGAGTTCCCGCTTTTTGTGGCAGGACCCCTGCCCACAGACGTGGCAGTGGGATACGACCATATTGCAGGAGCTGTGGGCGCAAGCATAGCAAGCGGGGCTGGAGCGGATTACCTGTGTTATATCACGCCATCCGAGCACCTGGGTCTTCCCGATATCGAACAGGTAAGGGAAGGGCTTATCGCTTTTAAGATAGCGGCGCATATAGGCGACTCGATAAAATACGGCTTGAACGAAAGAGACATGTTCCTTGCAAAAAAGAGAGCCAACCTTGACTGGGAAGGGCAGTTAAAATATGCCCTGGACAGCGACAGGGCAAGGGAATTATCGCCAAAAGAAGGGGCGTGTACCATGTGCGGTGATTTTTGCGCTATAAAAATAATGAAGGAGTTTGGAGAATGCAGTTATCAGGAATAAAAACACCGCTTATAAAACCCGGCGATGATATGGCAGATGTATTGAGTAAATCGATGAATGCCCATGGCATTTTACCGCAGGACAACGATATAATCGTGCTTGCAGAATCAGCGGTTGCAAGCGCCGAGGGCAGAGTTGTCAGGCTTGAAGATATTACCCCATGTAAAGAAGCGATTGAACTCTCAAAACGTTTTGAAAACGACCCGCGAAAAATGGAACTTATATTAAGGGAAACCGATGAGATTCTCGGTGGGATACCCGGCGTAGTTGTAACGATAACAAAAGGAGTGCTTTCACCGAGCGCCGGAATAGATAATTCCAATGCCCCGGAAGGGCATGTGGTACTGCTGCCTGAAGACCCGAAAAGAAGCGCCGTTGAAATCCGAAAAAAACTCATGGAAGAGTATCGCTGCAATATCGCTGTGATTATTGGCGACAGCAGGACACAGCCTCTGCGCCTGGGCTGCGTGGGTATAGCTTTAGCCTGCGCAGGCATAGAGCCTGTGGAAGATATGAGGGGACACAAAGACCTTTTCGGGAAGCCGCTTTTGATTACAAGGCGCGCCACGGCAGATAACCTTGTTTCTGCGGCGCAGCTCATAATGGGCGAGGCGGACGAAGGCATACCTGCGGTGCTTATCAGGGATGCGCCTGTGAGATTTATAAAGGGCAGCGAGGATATACCGGTGATTTCGAGGGATGAGTGTTTGTATTTTGGGTGTTTTTCATCCATCAGTTAATTTTATCTATGATGAAATCTTACTGATTAAAGGTGATAATCATGGGCGGAGTAATCGGTCCAGCAGAAATGAAAAAAATCAGGAAGAACCGCGAAAAGAAGAATAAAAACCAGTAACGCTTCAATAAACATCGGAATTTCCATAATCTATTCTAATAGTTTCTTATTTTTTTATTTTATATTCCGATTATCAGGTGAGCTTCTTGGATGAACCCAAAAAAAAGAAAGAATTTAAACTGACTGCCCTGAATACCGATAACGATATCGTGGAAATTACAGTCCATGAATGTCCGCTCTGCAGGGAACTCATTCCCAAAGTGGAAAACTGTCCCGCATGCAATTCACCTTATACTCATCTCAATACTGTGGAGAATTTCAAGACCGGCTACCTGCATTATATTTATGAATGCGGATGCCCTGCGCATGAACGAAAAGCCCAGAAAATCCTCAAAATCACCGAGATTGTGGATGACAGCAGGATAAACATACGAAAAAATCTTGCAGACGATTTCCTGAAGTCAGGCGGGTATTAAAGAGTCAGCTCCCTCAATACAAAAACACGATTAATCATACGTGTACCTTTCATTATGGGCGAACATTTAAGGCTCATATTCAGCTTAAGCCCGTGTTTATTCACGCCAACGAGTTTTCCTTTCCATTCATGTCTCGTATCCTGGATAATACTCTCTTTATCAAGTGCGAGAGAACTTTCAGGATGTTTTATTAAACTTATGTGTTTTTCGCTTACTTCAGCTAATAAATAACCGAATCTTTTTTCAAATATCGGGTTGACGTATTTGATGTCACCGCTCATATTTGTTATTATCACACAATCGTCCATACCGTTCAATGCGGATTTGAATATAAGCAGTTTCTCTCTTTCTGCCATTAAGGCGTCATAATACTCCTTGACCTTGAGCAGCGATTTCACCCTTGCTTTTAATTCAATTTGATCAACCGGTTTGCTAAGAAAGTCGTCTGCACCCGATTCTATTGCTTTAACCCTGTCTTCCCTTTCTTTCAGGGCGGTCACCATTACGACTGGAATTGATATGGTTGCATCGTTGGTTCTAATCCGCCTGCATACCTCGTAACCATTCAAGCCAGGCATCATTATATCCAGGAGTATCAGGTCAGGGTAGTTTTTTTCTACCTGCTCCAATGCTTCATTTCCGCTATATGCAGTCAGGATTTCATAATCCGTTGAAAGCATCCCCTCAAGCAGCTCGACATTTAACGGCTCATCATCCACCACAAGTATTTTCGATTTACCCATATTCCTGCCACGTCCTGTATTTTACCAATATCTTTACTTTATCAAATACTCTTGTATTTTTATCGATTCTTTTTCGTTGCCAATGGCAGTAAAAAGATAAAGTTACTGCCTTCGCCGTATTTGCTCTCCGCCATGATTTTACCGCCATAAATGTACGGTAATACAAATAATGATTATAAAATTATTATTTTATCACTGAATGTTTTAATCGTGCTGATAAGAATGGGATCAATACCATCAGTTAACAGTAAAAAAGTCCTTATATTCCAGTTCCTGGCTTTAGAAACAATGGTATGGATAAATGCTCCAAGCGAAGAGGGCTTAAGGTAAAGCTGGTGGGATGCAATGCCGTCGATGAGCAGAAATAACGGCTCCCCGCTCTTATTACGCGCAAATTCTTCTACCGTGCTTGTGAATGCAACATCAATGGCTGTAAAATCCGAGGGGTGCGGAATCTGCTTCATATTCTGCTTTTCCTGATAATAAAAAACGTGCTTATAGCTTATATTTGCGCTGCGCGGTTCTTCCTGTTTCCTGGGTGAACTGAATGTTAAAGTATCAAGATAAAACAAAAAATCCTGGTTAAACCCCTTACTGCGCAATAATTCGATATAGAACTCGGCAGGTCTGCCTACACAGAGAAGTATGCCTTTCATCTTCTTTTCTGATAACAATCGAAAAAGCGCAATGTCAACAGTTAGTATCATAGAAGGGTCAAGAATAAGAGAGAACACTTTCTCTGACTTATCAAAAATAATTTCGTTTACAAGTTTCTGATATACCTGGTCGTCCTGCGATTGTATCCCTGGCGATGCAGTCGAACTTTTACTCCCTGCCGGTTGTTCTATTATGACCACGGGCTCAGGTTTTAGCATTTTGTCCTTTTCTTCCATGTCATCCTTATAAATTCTTTCTCCGTGTTCTTATTCATTCTCACTCCAATAAACATTGGACTCACGATAAATCTCAATCCCTCTGCCTGTGATTGCGTATGGCTTTATTTCCTTTGAATGTGCCGACCATCTCATTTTGTTTACCTGGAAGGCATAGATT
>JBAQYK010000085.1:0-1619 GCA_049299995.1 Candidatus Methanoperedens sp. | reverse complement strand
CAGGTGAAGCTCGCCCTCACGAATGATTTTTTCAGCAATCTTAACGACGTCTGTAGTCCCGAACGCATTGATTACGTCCTGCTCTGCAGGTCTGTCGCCGTTTTTGGCATCCAGGAACACGTCCTCGACTGCCAGGATATTTTCAATTTTTACAGCGTCCCCTTTTTTAAGAGCCAGTGCTCCTTCGGGTTCTACAAAAACCTCAAATGTCTTGCCGTGGGTCTTGAGTCGTGCGATTATGGACTCATCGATGGCGACCATTCTAACTCACTCTTCTGTTTTCTTTTTCTTCCCCTTTGCTTCCGAAGCGTGGCTCTTTATGACCTGTTCCACATATTTCTCTACTTCGAAAGGAGACAGTTTCCTGAATTTTCTGGTTGAGAGCTCGATTATTCCCACTTCAATAGTTGAAGCATTGAATACCCCTTCGGTAGTACTGTAAAGTGCATCGAGCCCGAGAATAATAGCATCCTCTAATTTAATATCGTCGGTATATTTCTTCTCAAAGACCTCCATCGCCTCAGTCCTTCCTGAACCTATGCCTGTGGCTTTGTATTCAAGTAAGGCGCCGCTGGGGTCGGTCTCAAAAAGACGCGCTTTGCTGTCATCAACGCCTGCGATAAGAAGCGCTGTCCCAAATGGTCTCACTCCACCATATTGTGTGTACGTTTGTTTGAAATCGCATATTTTTTTGGAAAGCGTCTCGACGCCGATAGGCTCATCATACGTGACTTTATTTATCTGCGATTCAACCCGCGCCCTGTCTATGAGAGCCCTTGCATCTGCGACAAGCCCTGATGTCGCCGCTCCGATGTGATCATCAATCTGGAATATTTTTTCTATTGAGGCAGCTTCGAGGAGTTTGCTTGTAACCCTCTTGTCCACCAGTAAAACCACTCCATCCACAGCTTTTACACCTACTGCCGTTGTTCCGCGTTTTACCGCTTCCCGCGCATATTCTACCTGAAATAACCTTCCGTCAGGGCTGAACACTGTTATTGCCCTGTCATATCCCATTTGCGGTGCCATTTGCATAATATCATCTCCTTGAAAAACCGTAATTCCTATATGTTCTGATTCCTGTTTATTCTTTCTTTTCCGGTTCTAACTCTTTAAGGAGGGTATTTTGTATAAACTTTTCCGTTGCTCCTTTGACAGTCCCGGATATTCCAAGAACTAAAATAGATATGCGAATTCCCCGAAGATTATTCATACACGCAAGCGCTGCCCGCGTTTCTGTTGTTTTTTCCCGTGCACAGCGAAGAATGCCGTATTTGCCGTCAAAAGACATAAGCCATGGGTTGATTTCGCTGCATCCGATATCACCGAATAATGAATATATCGAGTTTAAGATTTCCTTTATTAGCTCCTGCCTTGTTATTGTTTGATCAGAAACAAGTTCGAAAGCAATATACCGTTTCTTGTCGCGCAGGGTGGGGCGGGTTTTCATAAAGCGAAACCTCGCTTTATGCGGTGTTCAGGTATGCCTGCGGGCATACCTGTCGTTTGAAAACCGATACCCCGGTTTACGTGGTGTTCAAGTATGCTTCGCATACCTGTCGTTTGAAAAGCGAAACCTCGCTTTATGCGGTCCCGAGTCACGCCTCGGGAGGGCGTGT
>JBAQYK010000084.1:0-6753 GCA_049299995.1 Candidatus Methanoperedens sp. | reverse complement strand
TTGTACTTCCTCGGTGTAATACTTGTGTTCAATGTGGCAAATACTGTATTTAATACTGCTCTGTATGTTTATGCAGACACCGGGAAAATTCCAGAAGGATATAGTCAGGAAACTATGCAGAATGCGTTTAAACCTAGAGAAATGAAAAATATATGACCCAGGAACTTGAGCCGTTCTATGAGAAGGCACAATACAGGTTCAAAATGGATACTGCAGGTGAAATAAATAAAGTGATGGAGCTTCTTATATGAAAGGTTACGACCCTATGTGTTTAGAATTCCTGTAAAATGGTTCATATTCTCCATTTCTCCCACATAACAATCTCATGGAGGCTTTTTCGCGGTGTTGGGCGCGGTATAGCTGAAGGATAACCCAGAGGTAGAAGCGCAACCACTCGTACATCTTCCGGGATATTTAATATTTCTTTGACCTTTTTTTCATCGAATGCACCTATCCAGCATGTACCAAGTCCTTCTTCAACTGCCTGGAGGGTCATATGATCCACAGCAATTGCGGTGTCAATTGGATAAGCCGGCTGCCCGCATGACATTACATATTCTGATTCAACTGAACAGGCTGCAATTACTACTGGCGCCTGCGCAACAAATTTCTGGTCTTTTGCCGCTTCTGAAAGCAATTTTCGTGTCTTTGCATCTCTAATTATGACAAATCTGCGCTCCTGGCGGTTTCCGGCAGAGGGAGAGAGTCTACCAGATTCAAGGACTCTCACCAGTTTATCCTCTTCCACCTCACGGGAATCATACGCCCTTATACTTCGTCTTGATTGTATTGCTTTGCGCATATCCATAATATCTCCAGTCCTTTATTTTTTCAAATTCTGTTGGTTAAATACTTCAGTAATATTCCATCAGGTTGATGGTTGTTTGAAATCATAGACTTTATCGATGCATAAAAATCCAGCCAAAGATATCATCAAGCCTCAACTGGCAGGACTGATAGCCGGGACAGGATTAATAGTAATGATACAAATAACAGGCGGGTTTATGATCCCTGTGGTGGGATCATATTACGGTTATGTTATTCTCGTATATTCTCTCGCGGGTCTTATCTCTGGATATCTCGGCCCGAAGCTTTCATGGCTGTGGGGGATATGGATCACTCTTCCCTGGATCGTATGGATATTTTCTAACATCGCGCGCGCTGGATTTAATTCTGGAATAGCTGGCAGTATTGGATGGCTATTGTTCTATTCTTTTCCATTTTTGCCTGCCTGTGCAGGAGCCTTTGCTGGAGCCTTAGCTGCTCGATGGAAAAGGAAATTAACCTCATGAACCTAAAGCAATTACATTAATCATGCCACTCTTCGACCTAACAGAAAAGCGCCCCCTCATCAACATCTTCAAGCTCAGCGGCGCCTATTATTTCAAGCACTTCTTCGATGACCCTGAGCTGTTCAGGGAGCTTGAGCCTTTCTATGAGAAGTCCCGGTACAGGTTCAAAATGGCAACGGCGGGAGAACGGAATAAAGTCATGAAGCTTCTCGATAAAAAAGGCTACGACCCCACACTAATAGAAGATCCAGCGCCTTATACCATTGAGATAAGCAGGTACCAGAAATACGGCGAACTCCTAAAGAATTCAGTGGAAAGTTATCCGATGCGGGATAAGATAGTGCTAGTGATGAAAGATATGACATGGGTTGAGCAAGCGGTAGCTAAGGGAGCAGTGGTGAAGCTCTCATTGAAAAAATAATGGCTATGGAATCAATAAACTTAAGGTTGCAGATGCAAAATAGCTTTACTGTTGGAATAGTGGTGATAAATTACGAAGAATCGAGCGCTTTTTGACCAGAAATGTCCCACATGCGGAAGCTGGATGAACTCTGACATTAAAAAAAGTGAAAAAGGGAAGGATATTATTACTTATTCCTGCCCAGAATGCGGCCTCACCTATAGTACTGATGGATAACAATGTCTCTCTTAATGCTTTAAAAATGCTTATCAGTTGGTAGAGAAATATATTTCAGCTCATAACACATACGAGTATAACAGGGAATAATCCTGTTTATTCCTAAAAAGGCTATATACAGGCCTCGTCCTTAAGTACGGGGTTTGTGACTTCGGACGATATCGGTTCTCATGCATCCATCAGCATTTTGTAAACCATAATATCAATCACATACTAAGAATTTGGGGGCGGAAGGAATCGTATATGCTTTAAGTTCCCCATAACAACCACCAACCTTTACCTTTACAATCTTTACAAGTGGCTTTTAGTGCGATATGGTTTTCTTCAAAATCGTATATTATATCTTTAATATCTTGCTTGAATTTATTAGTTTTTCCCTCCAAAAGTTCTTTTTCTTGATTTAGTATTTTAAATTTTTCGTATAGATTTTTGTCTTTTATGATTATTTCTATACGTTTTCTGAAGATTTCCTTTTTATCCACTAAATATTTTTCATTATGATCCACAACATTAAATCCAAAAAGTGATAGATGCGCCCTATAATTATCCGGGAGGACTCTTCCCCCCTTCGACAAAGTATCTATTGTTTTATAGATTAGTAACTCTATATTCTCTACAGTA
Organism: Candidatus Methanoperedens sp.; assembly: GCA_049299995.1. Taxonomy (GTDB): domain Archaea; phylum Halobacteriota; class Methanosarcinia; order Methanosarcinales; family Methanoperedenaceae; genus Methanoperedens. Next base: position 4,203 of record JBAQYK010000084.1, on the reverse strand, counting down.
ATATCCCTACTAAAACCAAATGGAGGGATATCTGGCTTGAGTTTATTTATGATGTCGTCTTTTATAATGTTATCATATTCCAAAACATTATCTTTATGAGCAACACACTCAAGCAAGAGCTTCCAAGTATCAGCATACCCCTTTCGTAGGTGTTCACTTGCATGTTTTAAATTTTTGTTATCATTATTCGATTCCATCCGACTTATAGTTGTAAACATTATTTTATCAATGATGACGGGTCTGAAAACTTCTTTAATTAACTTTTCCGAATGCGCCAGTTTTTCTTTTCTGAGTTCACCAAACGAATTTAAAAGATTATTCATTATATAACCACCCACGATAAAATATGGGGCGATTAACCCGATTAACAACTTTAAATCTAAATGCTTTTGCAAAATCCCATAAAGTAATATAATTCCTGAACCTATATAAATCGCAAAAACCAATAATAATAGGATATACATAACCAATAGGAATTATTCTATTACCATATACTTCTTTCTTTCTAAACATGCCCGCCCCCACATTTATTAATAAAAACCAGAACAACCTGAGAACTTTAGAAATTCTCATGCATCCTCCCGTTGATGCACCGCATTTGAATGCGGTGTCCGTGACGCGTGCCTCGAAGCACAAGAAAGAAAGCCAAACAACAGGACATTTGGAAGTAAAAAAAAAGTAACAATGTATGTCCACAGGGTTAAAATCCCGCTGCACAGGTCTGCTCCTGTGCAAAGAGAAAAGGTAGTGCGGTATCGTGAGATACTGTGCGGAGTACCTGAATATCGGCAGCCACAGCCCGAAGCAAAAGCGAACCACAAGTGGCCATATCGTGATGTGACGCTCCCGTCACAAGCGGAAACTTGAATAAGTAAATCGTTCTGCATAAAAACAGAAATCTATATATATTGTTCTGTACAAAGACAATATTGGAATTTCAATGAATGCTGCAGAAATGGTATTTGAGGAATGGAAAACATATGCCGGGAAAAAGTCTTTGAAGAACCGGACGCTTGAACTGAGGGGCTTGATATCGAATTCCCGCCTCAAGATCATCGGCATTACAGGAATACGCAGGTCGGGAAAATCGAGCATTCTGATAATGCTCCAGCAGGAGCTTGTCAAAGAAGGTGAAAATGCTGCGTATATCAACCTTGAGGACAGCAGGATCAAGGATAATATAACAGTGCTCGATGATGTGCTCAAATGGTTCGGAGACAGAGGATTTCTAATGCTTGATGAAGTCACTGGTGTGCACGATTGGGAGGGATGGCTTGCAAGGAACCACGAATTATTAAAAGGAAGGTTGCACCTGATCGTTAGCTCATCCCGCGGGAAGCTTGTGATCCCGTCCAGACCGCTGCGGGGGCGGATGCTTCATTATGAAATGTACCCGTTATCTTTCAAGGAATTCCTGAGTTTCAAAGGGCTCAAAGTCGAACTCACCGTTGCGGGAACTGGCAGGATAGAACGGGCGCTTGACGAGTATCTCATATATGGCGGATTTCCTGAAGTTGTGCTGACAGGCGATAAAACCGATAAGATACGGATCTTGAATTCATACTTTAAGGACATAATAGGACTTGACGTAGCAGAAATGTCGGACAACAGTATAACAACAGTAGAGCTCTTTGGAAAATACATAATCGAAACACCCTATTTTTCAGCATCAAAATGCCTGAACTTCTTTAAGGGGTTGGGTCACAAAATCGGCAAAGAAAGTCTGCTTGATCTTGAAAAATACTCGCAGGAAGGGTATCTTTTCTTTTTTGCCAGCATATTCTCCTATACAATAAAAGACCGCACGCAATACCCAAGAAAAGCATATCCGGGCGATACAGGGTTTTTGTACTCAATGAGCGGTAGGATAGACTTTGGCAGGTTGTTTGAGAACGCGGTCTTTTTGGAACTGAAACGAGATATACCGCAGCAGCACGATATCCATTACTGGAAAAGCACGGAAGGCTTTGAGGCGGATTTCGTCATACGTGAGGGGCTCGCGATCAAAGAAATAATTCAGGTCGCATATGAATTGAACAGTGAAAAGACAAAAGACCGTGAAGTTCGCGGGCTTGCAGCATGCGCCAGAGAATCAGGTTTAGATCACGGTCTGATAATTACAAAGGATTTTGATAAAGTCGAAATTGTTGACGGAATAAAGATAAATTTCATGCCGCTTTGGAAGTGGCTTCTGAAGCTTTCAGGCTAGGAAGTGGCTGGTTTCGCTTTCTGCTTTACTGAATGAGACCATTTCCTGCAAGGGGATACGCCGGACGAAAGCCATGTACGGGAAACCCGTCCGCACGGTTTGATGAGGAGAGGGAGGTTGTTAAGACCTCTCTTTCACTCTACTGAAGGCGATAGGCGTTCTCGCGCATTCATAAGAATATCTCGAACCAAAGCAACAATTGTGATGCTAAAATTGGGGCAAAGCTTTTTCAATGAGCCAAACTGAAGCTATTCCTGGCTTACAGTTGCAAAATGGCGACTTATGGTATGATATTATAGCATTTTTCTCCCAAACTTTAATTGAGCTTGACCAGTCGTTCCTTTTTCAATAAAAGTTTCATAAGTAGAATCTTATTCATATCTCAAAGCATCCACAGGCTTCAATTTTGATGCCTGATACGCAGGAATTATTCCTGCAAGTATTCCCACTGTAACCGATACGGATAATGCCATGATTATTGAGTTCAATGACACAATTGTTGTACCTCTTACCAGAGGAAGATTCCCCACAAGCGCAGGCAAGAAGCCTGAAAGAATTGTTCCAAGTATTACGCCTATAAGACCCCCAACGAGTCCGATAAACCCTGCATTGAAGAGGAATATGAGCAAGATGTCAGGATTCCGCGCCCCAATAGCTTTCATTATTCCTATCTCTTTAGTCTTTTCAAGAACTGAAGTGAACATGGTATTTGCAATTCCGATAGAACCCACGATTAATGAAACCGCTGCAATTGCAAGAAGAAATGCATTCATTGAATTCAGCGTATCTGCTCTTGCCTGCTGCATTTCCTTCCTTGATGTAACTGAAAAATCCTTTTTATTTTGAGTAACATGTCTTGCAGTCATGAGTTTGTCCTGGATTTTCGTGATTACTTCATCCAGCTGGTCTTCGTTCCTGATCTTTACAACAAATGTGTCATAGATATCATTTTTCTTGTCTGCAATCACCTGGTATGCCATTTGAATAGGCATATAGACATTGTTTGTCTGGTCATCAAGAATTCCCACAACCCTGAAAGCGCTGCCGTTTATCGTGGTCATCTTATTTATTCCCACAGGCTGGTCAAAATAAGAGGATGCAAGCCTTCCTCCGATAACTATGACATTCTGGTCAGCAGAATCAAGCATCCTGCCAGTTTTTATTTTACTTGTAGTAATTTGAGACCATATCCTCTGGTCAACGCCTGTTACTGATACTTTGCCTGTTTTGCCAAGGTAGGATATATCCACGCTCCCCCTGATATTTGTGTCAATCAGCGAAATATCAGGTATCCCCTTCAATGCCTGAAGATCACTTCTGCCTAACACTATTTCTTTGGTCGTTGCCTGAGCTCCGCCGGAAGAACCTCCGCCACCTCTCATACCAAACATGCCACCACCCCGTTCAAAACCGGGTGAGATTGTCACAATATCCCCGCCAAGAGCGTTCAATTGCGCATTCAGCGATTGCTGCATCCCCTCCCCTATCGATACAATAGCAATTACAGCAGCAACGCCTATTACTATGCCCGTTATAGTCAGCCAGCTTCGAAGCTTGCTGTGAAGCACCATATTAAACGCATGCTTGAAACACTTTTTAAGCTTCATTTTTATCTCACAGTCATTTCTGCTTGCTTTTGAATAAATCCTTTATTTTGAAATCGGGATTGAGCAATTTGCGACTCCTGTACTTTCTATGGACTACAACTCCTCCCACAAGCACCGTTATTCCTAAGATATACCATATGTAAGTAGAGAAAACACTTTCCTGTTGCACTGCCCCTCTTCGTCCCTGCATAGCCATTTGCCCGTCCCCTGATGCCACGTTTTGAAGTCCAAGTTTGACTTCTTTCTCAACGACTTTTCTTTCTCCCAGGGTATCAGTATAGGCTATTTGCATGAGCACTTTATCAGATGAGCTATTCCTTTGCATAGACCTTTCCTGAATGTTGCTATTGTTTCTGGCGGTACTATTGCGGGAAGTCACAGCGCTCA
>JBAQYK010000083.1:0-5273 GCA_049299995.1 Candidatus Methanoperedens sp. | reverse complement strand
ACCATGCAGGGTCCCGATCGAGCCTGTAATCATCCCGCAAAGGATTCTCCTTACAAAATCATTCATCGGGATTTTTTTCCCGTCAATCTCTAAAACAATATCTTCGTTATCCATAGAACACCTCGATACTTATACGCTGAGTGTTCATAATAGTTTTACGGTTTCACATTAATTCCAGGAAAGATTTTATCCATAAGAAAAATAATTGTACGCGCTTATGCAAGAATACAAACTCAGAATCCATGACATGCAAAAGGAAGAAAGACCCCGTGAGAGACTTATAAAGAACGGTGCTTCTGCATTAAGCGATTCGGAACTCCTTGCAATAATCCTGAGGACAGGTTCAAGGCAGGAAAATGTAATAAACCTGTGCCAGAGGATAATAAGAGAATATAACCTTAAACAGTTATCACTGGCAAATCTAACCCAGTTGATTAAAATACATGGGATAAAAGAGAGTAAAGCCGCCCAGATTATAGCCTGTTTTGAATTGGCGCGCCGGCTTGAATCTTTCAATGAGGGGGAAAAGCCAAAAATTAATTCTCCTGAAGATGTTTACAGGCGGATATACCCCATGATGAGAGAGCAGAAAAAAGAAATGTTTATTGAATTGTGCCTTGATACCAAAAACCAGATTATTAAAGAGGGAACAATATCAATAGGCTCATTGAATGCAAATATTGTTCATCCAAGGGAAGTTTTTAAGATGGCGTTAACTGAATCAGCAGCGCACATAATCGTGGCGCACAATCATCCTTCTGGCGACCCAACGCCAAGCAGGGAGGATATCGAGATAACAAAAAAACTGGTAGAAACCGGAAACATAATGGGGATAACTGTTCTTGACCATGTTATTATCGGTGATGGGCGGCATTTTAGCATGAAAGAGGCAGGACATATCTGAGTGTGGTTTTATGTCATATTCTGCGCTCATCCTTGCCGGGGGGAGAGGAAGCCGCATGGGTTATCAGGAAAAAGCGCTTATGGATTTTAATGGTAAACCCCTGATAACATACGTTATCGAGATACTTGAGCAAGTCGTAGATAACATCATAATATCTGTACGTGATAAAGAACAGGGCGAATTGCTGGATTTGCATGTGCCCGGATATTCCGTTGCCTGTGATAAATATAATAACATAGGACCGATTTCCGGCATGCTTTCAGGACTTTCATTGTGCGCTGACGAATATTGTTTTGCTGCTGCCTGCGATATGCCTTTTATAAACCAGGACGTCGTGAAGATGCTTTTTAAAGAAAGTGAACATTATGATGCCGCCATCCCGCGTCATGATGACGGGTTTCTTGAGCCACTGCATGCTGTTTACAGATGCAAACCCATGATTTTGGAAACAAAAAAAGCCATTTATGCGGATGAAACGATACTTCTTGCTCCTATCTTCAAATTGAATGTTAATTATGTTGGGATAGAGGAGATTAAGAAGATAGACCCCATGCTAAGAACGTTTATGAATATAAATACTTACGAGGATATGCAATTATTGTCTAATATTTAATATGTACACAAAGCACTACCAGGCACGAGAATTAATTGGTGAGACGACATCGCAAGAAATAACATATTCTGTAGCGGTTGAGGACACTATCGAGTTGTTTGTAAACAAGCTCCACATGGCTGCAATCTTAGCCACCCCTGAAATGCTAAAAGAGCTGGCTCTTGGTTATCTCATCTGCGAAGGGATTGTGAAATCCCAGAATGAGATTAAGGAGTTTTACATAGACGGAAAAACAATACATGTTGAGATAGAACCTACAGAACATCTTGAACTATGGCGGGAATTGCGCTCATCAGGCTGCGTGGGTGTACGGTGGGACGAGAACGAAGCAATCTCAGTCAGGTCAGACATGATATTCAGTCAGGATGCCCTTAAAAAAAGCCTGGTGTTTTTAGAATCTAACGTTTATAAAAAGACACGTGGAACGCATGCAGCATGCCTTGTAAATAACGATGGCGAATGCGTGGTAAAGGCAGTCGATGTTGGACGGCATAATGCTTTCGACAAAGTTGTGGGAAGAGCTATTCTTGATGGTATTGATGTTAGCAGGCATTTCCTGCTATCCACAGGACGCCAGTCTGCAGGCATGGTGCAAAAAGCAGCGCGTGCCGGAATTCCTCTTGTAGCTACAAAGACCGCGCCTTTAAATACCGGTATAGATGCGGCGCAGCGTGCCGGGGTTTGCCTTGTATGTTTTGTGTCGCATACCAAGATGTCGGTATTCACGCATCCTGAGAGGCTTAAGTAATGCCTCCTGTTATTTGCATTGTGGGAAAAAACAAAACCGAAAAAACAAGGCTAATGGAAGCACTGATAAATGAACTGAAAAACCTGGGTTTTCGGGTTGGCGCTTTAAAATACCATAAACACGGCGATTTTGAGATGGATATCGAGGGAAAAGATACCTGGAAATACGCAAAGGCGGGTGCGGATACTGTTGCAATCTCTTCATCTGTGAAGTTTGCGCTGGTCAAAATAGTCAAAGAAGAGATGGGGATTGATGAGATATGTGATAGATATTTTACTGATACTGATATTGTGCTTGCTGACGGGTTTACGATGTCCGATAAACCCCGCATCATTGTTGCGGATAGCGGCGAGGAGGCGGAAAGCTTCAAACGGGGATGCGAGGTTCTGGCGGTTGTAGGTACCGGCTTTGGACTTGATGATGTACGTGCAATAGCGAATAGTGTGATTTTGGAACGAAATTGTTATAAATGAGTTTCACCTATTTCTTTATGCATGGATTATTGGTTGGGTAGCATAATAAGCGATTATACTTTATATAAAATTATTAAAGGAATTGTAGTGATACTCTCCATGTTCACGGTATATCTTGGTATTCAAATAGCTCTGACATGGAAATTCCTGAATAAGGAAGAAGTGAATCCGGATGAAATAATTTCACAAAGAGGAAGTTTCATTCGAAGCAGCATATTTCTTATCATTACAGGGTTTTTTATGCTCGCTCATGAATTATTTGAAGATATTGAGGAATTTGCGCCGGATGCTACAACCAATGAACTGTTTGAACTCATAGCATTTTCTGGATTAGTATTGTTTTTCTATGAGTGGTATAAAATATTGAATAAACTGAAAAAGAAATCTCCAGGTGAATTTAGCAATCTTGGCATCAGCAAAATCCGCGTTTAGTTTATTGGGTGATTGGTTTTACTTTTTGAAACGCGAATGCGGGGGAAGGGATTTGAACCCTCGAACTCCTGCGAGAATAGATCTTGAGTCTATCACCTTTGGCCGCTTGGTTACCCCCGCACGGGGCTGTGCTGAATTATCCTGATTAAACTTAAGGTTATTTATGCACTGTCGTTATGTATAGTAAGGATATTCCATTTGAAGAGTCCGGATACTCCTTGAGTAAACTATATGTGAAATAGAAACATAATAATGAAGTTTAATATGACTGACGACAAACTTTTAATTACCGAACTTGTCCTGACCGCACACCTGTACAACGAGTCGGATAAGCTCGGCGTTGACGACCTCCCGCAAAAAATACGAAAACATTACTGGGATGAAACAAAAAAAACCGTAAAGCGCCCTATATATGTCACCGAAGGCGATATAAAAAGCATATACGGTCTTGAAAATATAAAAAACAGCACCAAAGCATTGCCTTTCCTGGAGTTTGAAGAGTTCGGCTCGCAAATAAAACTCACGGTATTTGACCTCGCAACAAAATGGCTGGCAAAACACCCTGGCGCGGTGGAAGACATTAATAATAATCCTGTGCTGGCATCCTATTTTGAAAACTACGATTCACTTCCCGTGAGCTATAAAAAAGCAAAAGCCTCCAGTATTCCTAAAGAAAGCGGACGGGAATGGATAAATTCCCTTGTCAAGAGTATAGAAACAGAAAAGGGTTCCGAGGACATGCTGAAACTTGCCCATATCGTAGCCCCTGAAGACATAAAACAGAATTTGAAAGACCTCGTCCTTACAGAAGAACAGGAAAATGAGATTGAGAAAATCACAAGGGCAATCCAGTACCGCGATTACCTGAAGAGAATAGGTCTTCGGGAAATAGGAAAACTTTTATTCGTAGGTCCTCCGGGCACTGGAAAAACCTCTATTGCGCGCGCCCTTTCAGGAAAGCTCAAGATACCTATAGTCGAGGTAAAATTATCACAGATAGCAGACCAGTATCTCGGCGAGACTGCCAAGAACATAGACAGGGTTTTTGAACTTGCCAAACGCCTGAACCCCTGCATACTGTTCATTGATGAATTTGATTTCGTAGCAAAAGCGCGGGCTACGGATGAGCATGCTGCGTTAAAACGGGCTGTGAATACGCTTTTAAAAGCGATAGATGAGATAAGCCTTGTAGAGCACGGCGTTCTTCTTATCGGCGCAACAAACCATCCCACCATACTTGACCATGCAGCATGGAGGCGATTTGATGAGATAGTGGAATTCACGCTTCCTGATAAGGATATGAGAAAAAAGATACTCGATATAGTGCTGCGGGATATTGAGGGCAGCTTTAACACCGGGGAAATTGCAGAGAAGACCGAGGGATACTCCGGTTCAGACCTCAGGTTGATAGTCAGGGAAGCTGTGCTTAACGGTCTTATCACAGAAAGAACAGTCCTGGTGCAGGATGACTTACGGCGGGGAATAACCGAGTTCAACAAGCGGATATCGCTAAGAACGATGGATGATACCAAACCAAAAGAAAAGTATGTCTAAAGTCATGCCTGGGCACTGCATAAACCGAAGTTTCGGTTTTCAAAAACCGTTGCGCTGCTTTACTTCGCAGACACGTATGCCCACAGGCATACGTGGATACTGCGTAAACCGAAGTTTCGGTTTTCAAACGACAAGTATGCCCGCAGGCATACCAGAACACCACGTAAACTGGGGTATCGGTTTATGAAAATAACCCTGCTTGGAACCGGCGATGCTGTGGGAACGCCAAAGCTGGGTTGTTCCTGCCCATCATGCAAGGACGCACTGGCAGGGGGGAAGAGCAGGAGGCTTAGGTTTTCCATACTGGTTGAATCAGGTAATGGTAGAGTGCTTATTGATACCAGTCCCGACCTGCGGTGGCAGCTTTTGAAAAAAGGCATCAGCCGCGTGGACGGGGTGATATGGACACACGCGCATTACGACCATTATGCAGGCTTTGGTGATTTTCACCGTGTCCAGAAAGGGGTGAACGTGTATGGTACTAAAAGCACGCTTGACTATATTTTGAATTACCTGTCGTTCATGAAGCCGAACAGGCATGATGTACTG
>JBAQYK010000082.1:0-1741 GCA_049299995.1 Candidatus Methanoperedens sp. | reverse complement strand
ACCCTGCGTAGGGCCGCTTGCGCTTAGGAGGCGCTCGAACTGGAGTGCGGTTATGACATCGGGATGATCGAACCTGTAATTCATCAGGATTGATGGGTCAAATGGCTTAAAACCGGTTGCGAGCACGACAGAACCCACATTCAGCTCTATCTCTTTGTCTTTCTGTTCGTAATCCACAGCTTTTGGTCCGCATACTTTTTTACAGACGCCGCATTTACTTTTTGTGAGATACAGGCAGTGGGCAGCATCAATGGTAGCAACACGCGGTATTGCCTGTGCGAACGGGATATAAATGGATTTACGCTTTGCCATGCCTGCATTATATTCATCTGCCACTTTAGACGGGCATTTTTCAGTGCATGAGCCGCAGCCTGTGCATTTTGTTTCATCGACGTAACGGGCTTTTTTAACGACTTTAACTTTGAAATCACCGGCTTTGCCGCTTATGGACTTGACATCGCTGTATGCGAGTAATTCAATATTGGGATGGCGCGCGGTCTCCACAAGTTTCGGGGAGAGGATGCACATGGCGCAATCATTCGTGGGGAATGTCTTGTCAAGCTGGGACATGACCCCGCCTATGCTTGGTCTTGATTCAATCAGGTAAGTCTTAAAACCGCTGTCAGCAAGGTCAAGGGCTGCCTGTATTCCTGCTATTCCCCCGCCGACTACCGCTACTGATCCTTTCATTGTGCTGCCTCCGCTTCAACTGCTGTTGCTATTTTTGCCTCTACCTTTTTCTCAGCTGGTTTTTCTTTTCCGATGGATGCAATAAGTTTTGAAGCTGAAACCATGTTCTTATCCAGTTCAAGTTCTTTTTCGCCCAGACCCATCGCAAGTCCGATAAGCTGGGTAAAATAAAGCACAGGCATATCGATCACCGTGTCATGGGCTTTTTCAATCATTCCCTGCTGCCCGTCAAGAAGCATGTGACACATGGGGCATGCTACTACAATACAGTTTGCGCCTGCTGCTTTTGCTTCATCGAACAACTTCTTCGTGAGAATGAATGCATAATCCTGTTTACTCATCAGGAGATTGCCGCCGCAGCATTTTGTTTTCTGGGTAAAAGGCAAACATTCTGCGCCTGTCGACTTAATAATATTATCAAGAGATGTAGGATTTTCAGGATTATCGAATTTACAAACTTCTGATGGACGAATAAGAAGGCAGCCGTAATAAGGCACCGCTTTTATGCCATTCAGGGACTTTTTGAATTTCGTGGCAAGGGTTTCTGTTCCCAGGTCATTTACAACGACATCCAGAAGATGTTTTATTTTTATGCCATTATACTTTTCACCGAGCGCTTTTTCGATCTTTGCCCTGAAACCACTATCAGTCTTCATGGCTTTATCAGCTCTTGAAAGATTATGCGAGCAAATGCTGCACGGAACCACAAGGTCAAGCCCTGTTTTTTGCGCCTTGAAGTTATTTCGTGCTGATAAGCCCATTGAGAGTTCCTTGTCAAATATAGCCTCAAGCGCTCCGCAGCAGTTCCAGTCCTCTATTTCCGTAAGCTCAATACCAGCCGCTTTGCATACTGCTTTTGTAGATGCATCGTATTCGCGGGCTGTTCCGTGCAGCGTACACCCTGGATAATAAGCAAGCTTCATTTTTCCACTTCCTCACATATGCGCTTTATCTCGTCTTTTCCTTTTATCGTATGCGGCAGAATGCTAAGTTTACCTTTTTTCCACAATTCAAAACCCATTGGGGCATAACCAATTGCTCCCCCTATGCC
>JBAQYK010000081.1:0-3869 GCA_049299995.1 Candidatus Methanoperedens sp. | reverse complement strand
ATTTGTAATCGAATATTTATCCCCTGACCGAAGCCCCGAAGGACGGCATAACACAACGTTTTCACAATTAGAAAAATTGCATGATATCTGTTCATATGCTATTTTTGAGCCTTTTATTGCTTTTTTTGAGTCAAGAGCCATAGTAATCGGCGCTTCGATGACCTCTACTGCGCACACGCCGGAATCATGCACAAAACACTCATGTTTTCCGGAGTTGCGAAGGTTGATTATCCTGTATTTGCTCCCGATATTCAAGCCAAGACATGTTTTATTAAGCTTGCACGGCTCACATTCTTTCGCAGCGCCTTTAAATATGAACTCGTTCCCGGTTTTTGCAAGTTTTGCCCCTATCAAAGTTATTATTGTATTCGATTCTTCCATATAATTTCACCTGATTTTAAATATCCTTTAAATATAATCGTCATATCACTTTTGTAATTTTTGCGACATTCTCGGCTGCTGCGCGGGTCAATCCGGTCCCAAGTATGGTATATCTCTCAGGACGAATCTCATGAGCATGAAGGAGTGCCGTAATAATATACTCTTCCTCTATCCCGAGCTCTGTTGCGTTTGTAGGCGCTCCGATTGTTTTCAGGGCAGTACGTATCTCCTGCCAGTTGCCTCCGTGCAGGTACATCATCATTATTGTTCCCACGCCGCACTGCTCACCGTGCAGCGCAGGCTTGGGCGCTATTTCATCGAGAGCATGGCTGAACTTGTGCTCGGAGCCGCTCGCGGGTCTGGAAGAGCCTGCAATGCTCATAGCCACGCCGCTGGCTACAAGCGCTTTCACCACAGTCCACGCCGATTCTTCAAGACCCGGTTTTATTGCCTCGGCAGATTCGATCAGGATTTTTGCGGTCATATTTGAGATAATGGAAGCGTATTCGCTGAAGGGTTCACCGCGCAGCCTGCGCGCCAGTTCCCAGTCCCGCACTGCGGTATAGTTGGAGATTATGTCCCCGCATCCCGCTGCCAGCAGGCGATACGGCGCAGCGGCAATAATGGCGGTGTCTGCCACCACTGCAAGGGGGGTCTGTGCAGCTTCCGATACGGTTTTATTGTTACTGATGATGGAAGCGCGCGAAGAAACTATGCCATCATGCGATGCCGCCGTGGGAACGCTGATGAATGGAAGGTCAAGGTGCATGGAGGCAAGCTTTGCGATATCTATGGATTTTCCGCCGCCCACACCCAACAAAAATTCTGCTTTTACCTCTTTTGAGATTACCTCAACTTTATTGACCTCACCCGGTGTGGGATTTTCAACCCTCGCAAAATTTACATTAAAACCCGAATCTTCAAGTGATACAGCAACCGTTTTCCCCGCTGCCTTAAAAGTTGTGCCCCCGGCTACTATGAGCGCATTCCCATTAAGCTTAAGGTCTTTACAAACCTTACCTGTGTCATTGATAACACCATGACCAACGACCACGTTTCTTGGCAACTGCATCCATTTGTTTTTATAGTTTCTCTCATTCATAAGGTCACGATATGGATATAATAAATACCGTCTGGCAGTATATATATAAGTATTACATAAACGGCATAATATATGATACGTCCTACAATCCTGTGGATACGCTCACTTATGCAATTTTGCTGGGTATTAGCCTTTTCGGAGTCTTAAAGTTACTGGAAAAACTCGGCGTGGCTATTGATACGCGATTCATAATCGCAGTGATGCCTTATGTTCTTGCAGCCTCATCGCTGCGCGTGCTTGAAGATTCAAACTTATTCACCCCGCCTCTGCGGTATCTATTTGTAACGCCCGTCATATATTTTTTCATGTTTGCGGTAACGATAAGCATACTTGTACTTGCAATTGCCCTTGAACGGAAAGGGAAAATTAAGGATTATCATGCGTTTTTCGGCTATGCGGGGCTTGTTTGGACGGCAATCAATATGGCTTTGCTGCTGGCTGTTGATGAAATAACGAACCCTGTTCCCGCCGCTACTATCTTGTTTTTGGGGATTGCAACGACCGGTATTGTATATCTGGTATCAAGGCAGTCAGGGTTCGCGCTTCTTACGGATAAACTCAATATATCCATCCTTTTCACCCACCTGCTGGATGCTTCCTCTACATTTATCGGGATTGACTGGCTTGGATATTATGAAAAGCATGTGGCTCCCACATTTTTTATTGACCTGGCAGGTAATTATACAGACCATCCCTCGCTTGTGATGTATCCGCTTAAATTGCTGGTGTTCATACCTGTAATTTATATGCTGGATAACAAATTTGATACCGATAAAGAGAAGAAACTTATAGCTCTCATGAAACTTGCCATACTGGTACTGGGGCTTTCTCCTGCAACACGGAACACTCTTCGGATTTTAATGGGGGTATAATATGCAAAAAGACCTTGAGTACCTGTATTCATTAAGGAAATATCTTCTTTTATTAACAGGGATATTTTTCTTTTTTGTAATTATTGGCTTTGCGGTATCATTAAAAAATCCTGAGAAATCCGCTTACCTCATCGAATCATTTAAAGAAACTTTTGGCTGGATTACAAAACTTGATCCTTTTGACAGAATGCTCGCAATTTTCAAGAACAATGCGCTTAACAGCCTGTTAGCTCTTGTGTCAGGCATCGGGTTTGGTTTAGTCCCTCTTACTCTTATAGCTGTCAATGGGCTGTTCCTTGGCATGGTGGTCGAGGTTTTTTCAATTGAAAAGGGGATACTATTTGTATTTGCGGCAATCCTTCCGCACGGAATTATTGAGCTGCCGATGGTGTTTATCAGCGCCGGTATAGGGCTTAGGCTCGGATATGAGATGTATCGGTTTTTAAACGGCGAAGGGGGGACGAACCTGAAACAGGAATTTAAGCAGGGACTGTGGTTTTATCTGGTGAGGATACTCCCTCTTCTTTTTGTGGCTGCTGTTATTGAATCTTATGTGACGCCGGTGATTGCGCTGTATTTCTCTGGCTGAACTCCGGCAAAAGCCTGTCAAAATACTTCACAACAACGCACGATTCAGTACATTTTCCGCATCTGGTGCACTCTTTCAGTATTTTAAGCTGCGGCTCGATAACGATAGCGCCGGCAGGACACACTTTCAGGCACAGCCCGCACTTCGTGCACTTCTTCAACCGGATTAATTGCTTTGCCGCATTCTCAAAAAGCGACAGCGCCTCTTTTTCATTCGGCGCATTCACAGAAATATGCCCTGACGAGAATATCTTGATGCTTGAGCTGTCCTTTCGTATCAAAATCACGCCAAGGTCTTCTGAAAACGCGCTTTCTCCAAGTATATTTGCGATATCCAGAGCCTCGGATGGGATTATTCCTGTAATTTTTCCCTCCATCGTGTATCCGCCCGTCTTGCAGGGTGAAACCCCGCCTGTCACCGCGATGCCGAACTCCTCTTTCTTGCCCTTTAATGCCGTACTGATTTTCAGCTCCTCAGCAAGGCGCATCATCTTGGGCGGCAAGGTCTTCCAGCGCCAGAATCCATGCTCGATGAATTCATCTGTAACTCCGTGCTCTTTTGCCCATGCCTGCAGGTAATCATTCCAGCGCCCAAACAATTCAGGATGCAATTCCCTGACCCGGTAATATTCCGCGCTTAGCTCTGCCGGGCAGAGCCAGCATCCCACGCGTTCAAAACCAAGCTCGTACAAAGGATTGAATTCAAGTTTCCTGTAATAAATATAGAGCCACACTTCGATAGCGCGCCAGTCGCGTATCGGGAACACGCTCACCTGCCCGGGAATGAACGGGTTCTCCTCTTTCGGGGCTATCCGCGAGCGTGTAAAGGACTCGTATTTCCTTTTCCCGTCAATTGTCAAACACTTCCCCCCTCCGCGCGTGCATTCCTCGATTACAGTGTTTATGGGGGCAAGCTTGCACACCTT
>JBAQYK010000080.1:0-2230 GCA_049299995.1 Candidatus Methanoperedens sp. | reverse complement strand
AGCTAAAGCAGATATCGATATTTCAGGTGAGCTTCCGAAATTTATGAATGCATACGAGAAAGGTCTCAAAGAGGCTTTACAGGAAGCAGAAAAGCATGAATCTGAAGGTTTCCTTGGCATGTCATATCAATATATTCATAGGGCGGGTAATTATGCTGCAAAGCTTGGAAAAAACATAGAGGATATCTTAAAATCATTACCGTGGTATGAGAAATGGACACTGACAGATATACACATGAAATTGAGGTGAAAAATATGTGCATGGTCGGAGATATGCCGGAATTAAATATAGTAAACATAGAAATGGACTTAAAAGAATACATTTGCCTGGATTGTGAAAACAAATTTAAAGGACTTGGAAAAAGCGTTATCTGTCCTGCCTGCAAATCCGGTAATATTGAAATGGTGAGTGCATAGAAATGAAGAGCTGCTGCTGTGAAATCGATGATGCTGCTGGATATTATCAGGGAGAGACAAAGTCCGGCGGGAAATGGACTCCAGCTTTTATCGAATATGTCGATAAAGAGAAATGCAGCGGCTGCGGGATGTGCGTGAAGGTCTGCTCAAGAGGAGTTTATGAGATTAGGGAATTAAATGGCAGAAAGATTTCAGTAGCTGTAAATGCTGGTAACTGTGTGGGAGATGGGAGCTGCCACATGGTCTGCAAACCAAAGGCAATAAATTGTGCCCCAAAGAAAATGTAATTGTAAGTAAAATGATCTGTAATCCAAATGGTAATCGGATATTTTAGCAAGCCTGTGCAATCAGGCAACATCCGCACCAATTATTCATTAACAGAACTGAAAAGACAGGGCAATTTTTTCCTTTTCGGCATCATAATTGGAAGATTTCCGGATAATATAGCCGATTTATAAGGTTTTAATAACTATGCGTGTCTATAACCTATGCCAATCATGGCAACAAGTGAAATGTGCCCGGGTGGTCACATTTCACCTCCTATCCGTATTCTACATTCAAAAAAAAGAGAAGAAAATGGTCAATATTTGCTCCAATAAATAGGTATATAAAGGTTAAATCCAAGTTTAAGGTGGAGAAATTAAAAATGTATTCAAGAAGGAATCGTCTTTGCCATTATTGGCCCACAGATTGAACCGACTAAGATAAATCATTTACCGCCATCAGCAAAACTTGTTTTTAAAGTGCTTGAATCGAGCGGCTTTTTAACACAGAAAGATATTGCAAAGCAAACTTATCTTCCAGCCAGGACAGTGCGCTATGCCCTGAACAGGTTAAAAGAAGAAAAAGTTTTGCAGGAGCGCTTCTATTTCCAGGATGCGCGCCAGAGCCTGTACGGGCTGAATAGTATTGTTCCGGGGGTGGTGAACGTATAATTTACCTATCCTCCTTTTTTTTGGACTACTTTAACTATTTTTTATTATAGCCAGGGTGGCGGAGCGGCTACGCAATCGCCTGCAGAGCGATTCCATTCCGGTTCGAGTCCGGACTCTGGCTTCCTTTTGACAGGTCAAACCCTTAATCCAGATATTCCCTCAGTTGAGCAGCGTTCATAAAAAAGCTGTCTGTGGAATAGTGAAGCAGCAGGCTGGACGCAATCATCCCTGCCGCAAAGATCGAAGTAAATATTGCAATCTGCATCGAAGCTATCCCCACAAGGTCTGCGCCCACGAGTTTAGCTTTCCGTTTAACGAATTCCGCCGATATTCCGGGCATAAAAAAAAGAAAAGGAAGAAGTTTTTAATCTTTCTTCCTTAGCACAAAATACGCTGTGGTAGCAAGACCTAATATTGCATAGAACCCCCAGAATCCAAGCAGTTCTTGCAGAGGCGATTTTTCCTGTGTCTTTACCGGCGCTGCGCTCTGTACCGCGGTATTGACCACAATCGGTGCTGCTGCCTGTATCGAGGTAGAAGCTGATGATGGTGTTGCGGATGCAGTCGGTGCTATGGTTGGGACACTGATTGCTGGAGTGGTGGTTGCGGTCGTCGCGCTTGCGGCTTTCAATTCCACCTTGGCTGCAGCCGGGATTGTCTGTTCTACGAATGGATAGAAACGCAAAGCGGTATCTTTATCTGCTACTTTAAATTTCAAATCTCCATATAATGGCTGGACAGTATTTTGACTGAGGTCTATCTGCTTATCCTTGTTGTAGAGAAGTAAGTAACCCTCATTTGCTTCCTTTACTTCGAATATGCCGAACTTATCTCCGGCTTTGATCTCAAGTACATTCTGGGAAATGAGCCATGTGTAC
>JBAQYK010000079.1:0-1941 GCA_049299995.1 Candidatus Methanoperedens sp. | reverse complement strand
TTATAAGCCTTGGAGCTTTTGTGTTATATCTTTCAATTATTTTCCTCCAAATCTTGAGGATGAAAAAGTGATTTTTCCTTGATTCAATTGTTCCTAATATTACAAAATACGGAAGATTTACGGGGCGTATGCAATCAAAATCGTCTTTTGCAATAGATGATCCCAGTAACGCAGCTAGAGTTGGAGGCATTGGCAAGTTATGCGCAGAGGCGAAATTATTTAACTCGTTAAAAGTAGAACCGGAATTACAAATAATGCCTGCGGCATTATTCAGTATATTAAAGATTCTTGAAATGTGGCGTTGGTAAGCCTGTGCCGTGCAATGCTCATGATGCGTAATCGGTATTAAGTCATGTACTAAAATCACCAAATTTAAGTTTAACTTTTTAGTCACACTCCAGTAAGAGGTTTTCTCCAGATTGGCGTGTGAGACATTGAATAATACTGCATTCTCAGGGATTTTAATATAGAAATTTTTCACCCTGTGAAGAAAGGTGATATTAAATAATTTAGATGGTTTATGCGGATGAAGTATCCAGTCGAATAACTTGGAAGACTGCGGTTTGTCTAATACAAGGGCTTTGTTTCTGAGAAAGAGAAAAGCAAGTGAAGTTTGCGAAAAGTTTTTAATATATGCTATAGTAACTCTGTCCACTCCGGTCAGTGATTTACCTTTGAGGAGAAGATTGTATATGCGCGTTACATCAATTAATATATTTTTTGCCATGTTGATAAAAATAATTTATTAGGATTATGAATATTATAATATACTACAAAAGCGTTGTAGAAATAAACTTAAATATCACTAGCACGGAAATATTTAAGATATAAAGACCAAGCAAGTAAAACAAATATTAGAAACATCAAAGAAAGAAATTAAAACTGTGACAATAACGGATATGCAGCAAGAGAGAATTGCAATAATAGGTTCAGCTTACCGGCTTCCAGGAGATTTGGATAATGATGAAATGCTGTGGAAGGCGCTTATTGATGGCAAAGATCTAGTCACTAAAGTTCCTGAATACAGTTTTAGCAAGGCAAAATTCTATCATCAGAATAAAAACAGGAAAGGAAAATCATATACATTCAGAGCAGGTGTCCTTTCTGACTACTCTTCTTTTGATCATGCTTTCTTCAATATATCGGCTAAAGAAGCTGCCCAGATGGATCCCCAGCAGTTTATTCTTCTTGAAACCACATGGAGAGCGCTGGAAAATGCAGGATGCGATCCTGCCTCTTACCGGGGAAGCAACTGCGGCGTATATGTAGGCGTATCAAGCCTGGATTTTGCAGTTTCGGGAGGTGCGGATGCTTCTTCTTCTGATATGTATTCATCAACCGGTTCTGTTGTCAGTATTGCAGCCAACAGAATTTCGTATTTTTTTGATCTCAAAGGCCCGAGTATGGCGATAGATACGGCATGTTCCTCTTCTCTGGTAGCTTTGCATCAGGCATGTCTAAGCCTTAAGTCTGGAGAAATAGACTCAGCAATTGTTTGCGGGGTAAACTATATAAGAAATCCAAACTTTTTCATTACACAGAGCAAGGCTCAAATGCTTTCTCCGGAAGGGAAATGTAAAAGTTTCAGCAACGAAGCAGATGGATATGTCAGATCTGAAGGGTGTATCGTAATAGTCCTGAAGAAGCTTAGCAATGCACTTGCAGGAAATGATTTTATCAGCGGGCTGATTCTAAATACATCTGTCAATTCCGATGGACAGACCAATGGCCTTCCCATGCCTGGAGAGGATGCCCAATTTAAGCTGTTATTAAATACTTACCGGGATATTGGTATAAACCATGATGACTTGAGCTATATCGAAGCGCATGGCACCGGTACGAGAATCGGAGACCCCATAGAAGTATCGGCTATATCAAGAGCTATTGCTTCAAAACGGCAAAAACCTCTACCAATTGGATCAATCAAGAGCAATATCGGCC
>JBAQYK010000078.1:0-2908 GCA_049299995.1 Candidatus Methanoperedens sp. | reverse complement strand
CAAAGGCAACCTGTGGAATCCCGTTCCCCCGGTAATCACAGTCAACAATACAGGCAAAGCACGATGGGACAACCACAGCGGTTACTTCGGCAGCGGATACAACGACAGCGTCTGCGAAGGGTGCCATGCATTAGTCGGTAGTTTTTCAGAAACAACCTTGAATTACTCTCATAGCCTCAACGAGGGAGGCGGAGGTCTGGATTGTGTTTCCTCAGGCTGTCACGGCACAGCAGGTTCAAACACATCACCCTACATGAACTGGACTTCACTGAAGACAGGCATGCACGCAGGTCTCAACAATGGAGCAGCCAATACCACCTCGCTC
Organism: Candidatus Methanoperedens sp.; assembly: GCA_049299995.1. Classification (GTDB taxonomy): domain Archaea; phylum Halobacteriota; class Methanosarcinia; order Methanosarcinales; family Methanoperedenaceae; genus Methanoperedens. Next base: position 2,583 of record JBAQYK010000078.1, on the reverse strand, counting down.
ACCGACCCCATAGACAAAGCCTGTTGGGCATGTCACGGTGATGGTACGCAGCCAAGCGGTCATCCCGCAAATTACAAGCAGCCATACAATTGCACAGCCTGTCACCTTGCCTCAGGCATCATCACGGGCAAATACCAGGCAAAGAACGTGACCGAGCACCAGCATGTAGATGCCCAGGTACTTACCAACTCGACCTATGCGCGGTGCGAGAACTGCCATAACAACAGCCTTGTTTCCTATTCAGACAATGAGACAAGCCCGACAACGATTTTAACCAACTACATCACAGCTAATGTCTCTCACTATGGTGCGAACAAGACCACAGGAAAACTCATGTACAACACCACAGGCAACTCAGAGGACTGCGTATACTGCCATCTCAATAATTCAAACAGGCAGAAATGGGCAAACGCGACCAACGCTTCAGCCACAAAACCGGATATCCATGGCAGTTTCAACGCCTCAACATCGAGCAGCAAATGCTGGGAATGCCATGTAGACAGCGGAGTATCGGGAGTAACACCCGGATTCACCCTGCATAATTCATCATTGAACCCCGGAGCCAGTGAGTTCTGCCTCACCTGCCATGTCGCAGGAGGAAGCGCACAAGGGGTCAATGTCAGCAGTGGAGACCTTGGCATGCATGTTGACCTGAACCAGAGCGAAGGTTCAGGAATTCTTAACAACAGTGACTGCTGGGCATGTCACTTTGGATACCCGCAGCCTGGTACCTCAGGGTCGCACTCGTATAACGTGAACCGTGAGAATACTTATTACTGTGAAGACTGCCACGGACCTGTGAAGAATGCAACAGCTATACCCAACGCAACGACCAAAATACTGACTAATTTCTATCACGGAAAATCATACTTTGATTCAGCACCCAAATACAAGGATTGCACGATATGCCATGCAGCCAATGACAGTCGAAAAGATTCGAACGGGAACCGGTTAAAGATATACCATAACCAGACACCATTAGGGACAGTTGCCAATACAGGCTGGGCAGGATGGAGTGTAGGTATGGTACCCGGATGCAATGACTGCCACCAGACACGCAACATCAACGAGGCGCCATTCCATGCCCCCGGTAAAGACCATTATGTTTCTGCTTCAGGCGGGTGTACAAAGAACTGCCATAAAGGAGACCTCAACAGCAATGTTCATCGACAATATCTGTTTGGAGATATTGCTAAAGTTTACGGCATCACTCCGCCTGTGATACTTTCTGTAACAATAAACAGCCCGGTATCCCCGGGCGTAGATGTAAATATCACAGCTCATGGGCAGGATAACGGCAATCAGATAGAGACAGCCCGATACCTGGTTATCAACAGCAGCGGAGCCACAGTTATTGGGTGGTCGTATATGACACCTCAGGATAACAAATTCAAATCACGGTCAGAAATAGCGAAAGGAAGCATTAACACTACCAGTTTATCATCAGGAAATTATACCGTGTACATCCAGGTTATGGCAGCCGGACCGAGAACAGATCAAACTAAACGTGCATATCCATATAATGGAGCGTGGTCGGGTAATTACAGCACAGGATTCACGGTGATAGGATGAAACGGAATATACTGATAGCAGTAATAATACTGATTGGTTTTACCATCATCTCTATGGCTTTAGAAACATCCATCGATAAACCTACTGATGTAAGAATGAGTGAGAATAATTCTAAATCACATGTAAATTCTTCAGGAGAAAAAGAAGTCTCTATAGCCAACTCGGAAGGTTCAGATGAAAAAGAAGAAGATCATAATGATACCGAAAAACCAAAAACAACAGAAGTAGTATCAGAAAATTCAAAATCCAAATCCAGAGCGATTGCTTCAGGAAGCGGAATGGTGTTAGAGGCACTGAAAGGTGCAGAAACCACTGACATCTATATTTTCTATTACGATGCCGCTCTTTCCCGTGCAGACAGGGTGAAAATAAGCGCATACAGCATCGATGGCACCAAAAAATACACTGAAGTTTACAGGGATGTTGCAATACAGAATGGTATCTCTAAAATACCTCTAACAAATCTCACCTGGCATGAAACGGTTGAAGTTGAAGTCACAATCGGGAGTGGTGGCAATAGGGTAGAGATGTTCGGCAGCACAGGTGTAAAGCTGAGACCTGATATAACAATTCAAAACATTACTGCACCAACGACTGCTCTTGCCTCGGGCTATTTCAATATAGATGTAACCGTGATTGAGTTGAATAAAGATACAGGAGCAAATTTTACTGTTGTGATTAAAGAAGGAGAGAGCATACTTGCCTCGAATGCGGTAAGCGTACCAGCAGGTGGAAGTGTAACAGTTTCCATCCCAATGCTCATTAACCTGGCTGGATTACATGATTTATCAGCAATAATTGAAAAATCAAGTCCATCAGAGTACTCAACTATAAACAATGAACAGAAAATTTCGATTAAAATCCTGCAGAATCCAGATTTAACGATTCAGAGCATCACTGCACCGGCAACTGCTCTATCAACTGCATATTTCAATGCAGACATAAACGTGGTTGAGTTGAATAAAGATACAGGTGCAAACTTCACTGTAGTCATTAAAGAGGGCAGCACCA
>JBAQYK010000077.1:0-3128 GCA_049299995.1 Candidatus Methanoperedens sp. | reverse complement strand
ATATCAAAGCCTCTGCCTCGGCGGATTTTTTCCTTGACCTGTAAATAATCAATATGAGTATCAATGCCAGGATACCGATAATTATAAGTGTATTTTTGCTCAATCCGGTTGTCTTTTCAGCAGCCGTTCGCTCATCCACCGGGGTTGGAGGAGGAGTTCTTACTTTTATAGGAAGGCTCAGCGTGTAGTCTTCTGCTGTTGATATATCGCCACCGAAGTAATAAATTACCCTTCCTTTAACATTAAAATCGCCTATCTGGTTTGTATTTATCCTTACTTCAATATCCTTCCCCGCGCCAGTACTGATATTAAAAGTTGAAGTGAATTGCCCCGCGCCCGAAGTCACGAATTCCGATGAACTCACGGACATGCCGGAAGGAGGAATCAAAATTACCTGCACTGTCATCATCGGTTTTGTAATGATATTGACAGCTGACAGTTTTAATATAATATCTTCCCCGAGAATCACATCGGTCTTCTCCCCATGAAGCTCGACGCTTGCGTTCTCTACGGCTGAAGCGGTATTGATTAAAAGTATGAAAATAAAAGAAACAGTTAGAGCAGCCTTTAGTATTCTGTTCATATTACCACCCGAATGCGCGCCGGTAAATAGTGCGTTTTTGGCTGAATTTATCTCGGTCATATTTATCACCATTTTATTTCATACCACTTGAATTAAACAATTTTCATTGTTCACACGTGTATATATTTATGGTGTTGAATTGTAAAAGCAAAGTTGGAAATAGCTACACATCCCTCAGGAGGCGAAAGCCAACGATGCTGGCGCGGACGTCAGCGTCGTTGCCGCCGCGGTGCGCCGAACGGCAGTACCCGGCGGGGGTGTTCCAGCCACCGCCCCGAAAAACACGGCCGGAGCCACCGCCACTTTCCCATGCACTTCCATCCGTTGGAGCGCCGTTATAGCTATCGTGATATATATCCTGCACCCATTCCCAGACATTGCCGTGAACATCGTACAAACCCCATGGATTGGGGTTTTTCTGTCCAATCTCGTGAGTTTTATCGCCCGAGTTAGCGTTGTACCATGCATATTCGCCGAGCTTTGATATATCATAGCCGAAGGAATATCCTGTGGTCGTGCCTGCTCGCGCCGCATATTCCCATTCAGCCTCGGAGGGAAGTCTGTACATGTTAGTGCCTTCTTTCTCATTGAGCTTTCTTATAAATTCCTGAAAGCTGTTCCATCCTACACTTTCAACAGGTAAGTTATCGCCTTTGAAATGCGAAGGGTCAGTTCCCATAACTTCGCGCCACTGCTTCTGGGTGACCTCGTATTTGCCCATGTAGAAAGATTTCGATATTTTTACACGATGGACGGGACCTTCATCATCGTATCTGTCTTTTTCATTCGATGGCGAGCCCATATCAAACTCACCTGCTGGTATCAAAACGAACTCCATGCCGATGGAGTTAGTAATACTTTTTTGGTCTGCGGATGAAACAGCTATTGATGTTGGGGAAACTGTTGAAGCGAGTTTAGGATTCTGAACAATAGTTGTATCTACCGCCCATGTATAGCTGAGCTTAACCATATCACTTGTCGCACCAGCATACACACTGGCGATGTATGTTACAAACAGCGGAACATCAATCTCGCCACCGATATTATTCTCTACATAAGTGTAGATGTCGCCCTGAGAAATTACCTTATCGTCTTTCTTGACTCCATCCTTGCTAAGAGTAAGCCAGACCTGTGCCGGATATCCTTTGGCGTCTATTGAATTTGCTGTCACAGTCCAACCACCGCCAATATCCCATGTTTCACCAATCGCAAGGGCTTTATTCTCTTTGTTTCTTTGCTCAAGTATCAGTTTTACCAATTTTGTTGTCTTTCCTTTCAGAGCCACATATTTATCTCCCTGCCAATCTACAACATAATAATAACCATTGTCGAATTTTTCCAGACCTGCCTTATTAGCAGCGGTTACATCACCCTTGAATACCTCTTCTACTACTTTCAATCTGACAGATGCGGTAGTTGTAGTTTTTGTTGAAGTAACCGTAGGAGTCTGGAGGATTGTAGTTGTAACTTGGGGTGTCGGTGAAGGCGTTGAGTTCGAGCTTTCAGACGAATTTGTAGAATCCGGCGCCCAGTATCCCAGCAGTAACACGCCCAGCACAAGCGCCACTATTAAAAATTTATTATAAGATGTTCCTTTTTCCCCTCCCTGCGCCCTTAACTCTTCTCTTTCCCCTGCTATGCGCTCTTCCTCATGCCTCGCCGTATCTCTTTCCCTTCTTTCTGCATCTTCATGCGCTTTCTTCTCTCCCCGCGCTCTCTCTTCCTGTTCTTTCTGTCTGCGCAACCTCTCCTGCTCTTCCCTTCTCTTCCTCTCCTCATCCCCCTTTATCTCCGTCCGCTGCACCATGCTGTCTTTAATCTTAATCGACGGCGCGCCTTCCTCCATAGAGATGGTTGACCTCTGCACCACGGAATCAATGATATTGATAACCTGCTCCTTCTTGATTATCCCAATCTCCCGCGCGCTGGCGCTTATCACAAGGTGGCGAAGGTTATCTAAAGTTTCATTCAAAAAACCACTCAAGCCGTGGCTTTTATCCGAGCTTGCGCGCAGCAAAACCTGCGTCAGCCCTTCGTATTCTTTAACAACGGCAGTGAGCAGATAATATGCTTTCTCTCCAACCGCATCGCCTGCAAGATAGAGTATTTCTCCATTCTCAATCGGAAATTCATCCACTTTATAAAGCCTGTTCTTGCATGTATGAGCAATAAAATCCACAAGCTTTGTAACGCTTACTCCCTCAAAATTCACCCCGCGCTCTTCTAAATATCCTGAATTTGAAAGCCTGAGAAAATCAGCCCTCTTAATCGATTTCTCTTTCAGGAAAGGACAGACACAGTGAACTTCCTTGGGGCGCATCTCTTCCACATGCTTTTTCCACTGGTGGTCTTTGTAACGCACCGTCGCGCCTATTTCTTCTTTATGGACGCAGCCAAGCGGCTTCAGTATGAATTTCGCTGTTCGCGGCACAGTTGGCGGGATATTGCCGAGCTTCTGTATCTTCTCGCCTTCGATCTCAAAAAGGGATTCCGTATAATCCAGTATAACCTCGACATCAGAAATAGCAGAGTCGCTGTTATTGAT
>JBAQYK010000076.1:0-3287 GCA_049299995.1 Candidatus Methanoperedens sp. | reverse complement strand
GTCTCTATACAGTAGCTCCTGGTCAGTACGGCAGATATTTCGGATATATAATAATTGCACCAACGGGAGTAGTTGTTACACAAACTATAACCGATTATGTCGTGTCGCCAAATGGTGTTATAGAAATAAAATAGAAAATTTTTCATTTTAATTCAATATTAGTCATCTCAAAAAAAGCTACAGGTCAAATGGAATGAAAAGATTTATTGAAGACGAGAGTGGGGTTAGCACAATAATAGGCTTCATGTTTATCCTTGTATCAATTACAATCTATGCATCTGTTGCATACCCTGCAATGATAAAAAAAGATATTAAAAATGCAGAATCGGAAGCGATAGATAATATTGAATCAAAAATGCTGATATATTCAGATGATATCCAGAGCAATAGAACCGGGCAGGCAAGTTTCCAGTTGACAGAAGCGCAAAAATATTCTTCAACCAGCTCCGCAGCTATGGTTTTTTCACCGAATGACAATGCATTTAGTATAACCATAACCACACCGACTCGTGGGGCGTTACCAATCACTCCTGGAACCGTAACGATAAAACCGAAAAACATCTTTGCTGAGGATCGAACTATAGCTTTCCAGGCAGGTGTCGTGATTGAGCGGCAGGGAAAACATTCATGGTCAAATGCAGCGAGTTTTTTTTCCATTGCAGGAAGAAACGTTTCTGCGCAAATTCCCGTAATTACCGGAGATTATTTTAGCGTTGCCGGCGGCATAAAAACGTTGAAATATAATTATAATTCAACAATCCAAGGTGCATTCCAGGATACCCATACCAATGCTACGATAGAGATAGATACCCTCTATCCATTAGTTTTTGAAAATATGTTTAAAAATGATATGAAGAGAGCAGGATTTACATCGCCAGCGGATTACAGTCTTACCAACACAACGAATTCGGTAACATTAAATTTATATAATCTTGAGGCTATCGGTATTGACATAGTTTATTGGACACTTAAATAAACTCAGCTCCGGATATAAAAGGCTGGAGTTTGAAAACCATAATAGGACGACCCGGGTAAAAAAAATGTTGGATATTTTCAATTTTAAATCTCAGAAGAAAAGGGCGCCAGTAAAAACTGCGCCTTTAAAACTTGATTTTTTAGATGAATGTTTACCCACTAATGAATTAGATTTTGTTATTGTGCCGGAATCTGCAAAAGTGAAAAACATTTCAGCCGGGGTCATTGATAAAAATGAAAAATGTTTGGAAGATGAAATAGAAACCATAGCTGAACCTGTGAAAGAAGGTACTCAAATCCCATTTCCAGATATAAGCAAGGATGAATCTGAAGGCGCCGTATCTGATGTGCCGAACATTTTACCAGTTGTAGAACCTGCTAATGCGCCCCCACTCGTAAATCCCGTTCTCGCAGAGGCCACTCCCGTGGATGTCGCGGCTACATCGGTGCCATTACAAGACACCGGCAGATGCGATGAAAATAATCTCTTGGCAGTTCATCAGATAGCACTTGATGTTGGTGCTGTGACTGCTGTTTCGCCTGAATCTTTACCATTAATTCATACAATACCGGATTTAAAATCAACATTTCCTGAAATCAAGGAAAATAGCGGTGATGCCGGTGTAAAAGAAAATGGGCGATATGATGATGTGCTGCCGCAGATACTGGAGATTGCCAGAGGCGATCCCGGTAATTATGGGTGGAAGCGCCATTCATTAAGAAATCTTCAAAAACATTTGATTTCTAAAAAAATAGTGAAGAAGATCAGCCACGAGAAGCTCAGGAATATCCTTGTAGATAATAACATTCAATGGAATGGAAATGGTTATCATCATAAGAAGAAAAAACCAGTAATAGGGACAATGATTGTTGAGGAGGTAGATGGTGGGGGTGAGGGTGAAAGCGCGCCCAGTAGTAAAAATATCGTCCAGATACAGCCCGGTGGCTCAATAATACCCAATACCGACCTAAAACAAAACTCCTTGCAGGCGGAACCCATTTCAACTCCACGGGATGTCGCCCAGCCATATTATCCAATGATTTTGACAGATTACCAAAAACCTACAGTGACGATACTCAAGAACGAAAAACTATCAGAAAACACTGTTGTTATTGATAATCCGCAAGGAACAGTTGATGAGAAAAAACAATCCAGCGATGTTGATGTTCCACCCGGGATTATAAGCGATATAAATAACATAAAAATATTTGGACCCAACTTCGATCCGGGCCAGCTTGAGGTCGTGGAGAGTTACAGCATCCCGCACCCCATCGAAAACCCAAGAGTGTATATTGTTAAAGATGGATATAAATTAAGGTATTTAATAAAAGAACCCGAAAAACCAGAGGTTTATGATAAAGTACGCAAAGCTCTCCTCCGGAATGTTGATATCTATCCATTAGATGAAAATAAAGACGATCCTGTAGCGAGGCTGAACAGGATTGTTGAAACGTTGAAAAAGAAATATACGGAATTGAAAAATCTCAGTAAAGATGAAGAGCGCCGGTTGATGTATTATTTATACAGGGATTTTATAGGATACCGTGAAATTGATCCAGCCATGCGGGACGAGTTCATTGAAGATATTACCTGCGTGGGCTATGGAATTCCTGTGTTTATATATCATCAGAAACACTATAATCTGGTTAGCGATATTGTTTATCAGGAACATGCTCTCGATTCTATGGTTTTAAGGATGGCTCAGGAGAGTGGAAAACACATCAGTATCAGCGATCCTATAGTCGATGCTGCGCTAAAGGACGGTTCGAGGGCGCAACTGACCTTCAAAAAAACAGCGACTGATAAAGGATCGACTTTCACAGTGCGGAGATTTAAGAGCGGCCATATAACCCCAATTGACCTGATAAGGAAAGGCACGTACAGTTTAGAAGCCATGGCGTATCTGTGGAAATGCGTACAGAATGGAAAGAACGTTTTATTTGTAGGAGGCACGGCAACTGGCAAAACTACCAATCTTAATGCATGCAGTTTTTTTATACCGCCAGAAGTTAAGATTGTATCCATTGAGGATACAAGGGAAATAAAACTATACCAGAAGAACTGGATTCCCAGCGTTGCTACAAGGGATATAGATATTTTCCAGCTTCTAAAAGCGTCTTTGAGACAGAGACCGGAATATATAATAGTTGGCGAAGTCAGAGGTAAAGAAGCGCAGACACTTTTCCAGGCCATGTCGTCAGGACACATAGTTATGTCCACCTTCCATGCAGGGTCTGTTGGGGACCTGGTAAACAGATTAACAAGTTCGCCAATTGACGTTCCTTCTGCCATGCTCGAAAGCCTGGATGTT
>JBAQYK010000075.1:0-2457 GCA_049299995.1 Candidatus Methanoperedens sp. | reverse complement strand
TTAACTTGAACTTGTATTTCTTTATTTTCATTCGTTTTTTTTACGAAATCCATTAATCCCAGTTCTCTATCAAGTTCTAAAATCAACATCTCAAGGGAAATAGCATTATCCATTTCGGCGTTAAGTTTGTCAATAGCTTCCTGATACCTATTGTTCATTTCCGCAAGCTCATTCTTTAGTTTTTGTATTGATTCTTCATGTCCCTTGATCGAACCAGTTCTCATCTCAAGTTCTTTTCTGATATCACTGCTAGTCCTTCGTTCACTTTCGATTTCTTTCTCTTTATTAACTATGGTTTCTCGGTCTTTTTCGATTTTGTTTTTAGCTTCCTGATATCTATTGTTTATATCGGTAATATCAATCTTTAATTTCTGTATGGCATCATCATATTCTTTTATTAATTCCTGATATTCGTTGCTAATTTCTGTGATTTCGATATTTAATTTGTCCAGATACTTTTCAAGGTATTTTTCAGAAACTTGTTCTTCTTCAGGTTTCCTTTTACGCCAAATCATTGAGGCTATCCAACTCATAAAAGACATGTACTTCACTCTATCCTGTACTTGGATTTTATTTCTTTTAACCTATTAACATATGTTGGATTTCTATCAAGAATATTCGCAATTTTATTTTGGATTGCATCCTCCCTTTGTTCAGGCGGTTTTTCAATTTGCGGAATAAATGAGGTAAACAGGAATGGAAGTACTATGTCTAAAAGCAATTTTTTGTATTCAGCCGGGGCAATGGAACTGACACTGTCCGAACTACGCTTCATCCTGAGAATATCTAAAGCGAGATGCGCAACGTCCTTATTTTTATTCATTAAAGCATTATCAAGGGACTGTACCAAATCATCCAGTGGATAATAATCAATCAGTGCTTTGGCAGCCCTGAGCGCTTCAAGAGCAAGTTCGTTATCTGAAGAATTTATGCATGTACTTAAAAGCGGAATAAAATGCTGTTTAATAAAATCATCCATGTATTAATGCCTCAAATAGATATATTATTTTACTATATATAAATTTATTGATTATTGATTCCACCAGTAGTTATATCAAACAAAATATTATGGGGTGCCTATCGATTCTTGATATCCTTGAGATTATCCTTTAATTTGTTTATAGATTGTTTATATTTCTTGATGTAGATTCTGTTCTGTTGAAGTTTTCTTTCTATAATAGAAACTTCTGGATATTTTTCCAAAGGTTTTTCTTCAATGGGTTTTTCAAACTCTTCCCCTATTTTTCTGCTATAAATCAGGCTGTATAAAAGCATTCCTATGAGTATCAGAATGATAAATATATACAGCCACTGAGAGGTTTGTTCTTTGGCTAACTTTTGGAGTACGGTCTCAATTGTAGTAGTCTCAACAGTCTCAACTGCTTTAACTGTAGCGGACGGATACATGGGAACTGCGACTATCGCAAAAGGCGAGAATCCAATGGTTTTTGATTCATAATATACGAAATTACCATCACGGTTCTTTGGTACTGTTTCCAGAGAAAACCATTTTGTTCCATCCCATCTAAGAAGTTTTACACTGTTATCTTCCAGGTTATTATCCGCAAGCCAGCCGGTTTCAACTCTAAATCCAATATATGCATCTATAATCCCTTCTTCTCCTTCGAGTTCCTTTGCGCCGACCCATATGTTAGCATACTTATAAACTATCCCTGAAGGCTGTGTTATTCCTTCTATATTTGATAAATCTTTTAGTAGTTCTACACGAATGCTTGTAGTTCCGAAATTCTTTGTCGGAGTTATCAACACTTCAGAAATTACGATGTCCTGGGTAGTTAATATATAGGATGTTGGAACATTTGCCCCTAAATATTCTTCCATAATTTCAAACCGTTCTATGTTAATAAACGGCTCCGGAGAAATTACTCCTGCTCCGCCTCCTCCTCCTCCTGGGACTGGTGTTGGCGCCGGTAATGCTGGCTGTTGGACTGATTCAGCCGTTACAATCCATGTCCACTGCTGTGAAACTGTACCATTGGTATTGTTTGCAACGGCAGTTACATTCCATGTGCCAGAGGCTGCGCTGGTATTAGTGTAAGACGATTCGGTTACATTGGTCTGATTGAATACCGTTGTGCCGTTGATGTACCAGGTTACGTTCACGGTCTGGTTTACGATGATTTTGAAGTTTCTTGATGAACCTGCTGTATTGCTTACAGGTGAAGATGGAGTGAAACCGGTGATGTTTGGTCCTCCCCCAGGCGCTGCTGTAACATTCCATGTCCACTGCTTTGAAACTGCGCCGTTGGCGTTGTTTGCCGTGGCAGTTACGTTCCATATACCAAAGGCTGCGCTGGTATTAGTGTAAGACGAGTCGGTTACATTGGTCTGGTTGAATACCGTTGTGCCGTTGATGTACCATGTTACGTTAACGGTCTGGTTTACGGTGATGTTGAAGGTTCTTGATGAACCTGCTGTATTGCTTACAGGAGAAGT
>JBAQYK010000074.1:0-5823 GCA_049299995.1 Candidatus Methanoperedens sp. | reverse complement strand
GCAAAATACTGTTCTTCATTCTACGGACCTTTCAGGGAGGCAGCCGGCTCAAGCTACTCATTTGGCGACCGCGCTTCATACCAGATGGACCCTGCAAATACGAATGAGGCCCTGCGCGAAGTGGAGTTTGATATTGAAGAGGGGGCAGATATCATTATGGTCAAACCCGCGCTTCCATATCTGGATATCATTTACCGCATTAAAAAGAAATTCAGGATGCCGACAGCGGCTTATCATGTCAGCGGTGAATACTCGATGATAAAAGCGGCAGCAGCCAATGGCTGGCTTGATGAGAAAAAGGCAGTGCATGAATCATTGGTTTCAATAAAGCGTGCAGGCGCTGATATGATTATTACTTATTTTGCAAAGGATATTGCCCGTGAAATGAAATCCTAAAATGCCAGGCTATAACGTACACAGGCTCTTCAATTATGCAATATTTATTGCAATTATAATCTTAGTTTACGCCTGGAATATTTCTATCATTAACCTGAAAAATTTCCTTGCATTTGGCGCCGGTTATTATACAGGCACTGTGTTATTAACTCCAGACATGGATACTGAAAGCACGGCGATAAAAAAGTGGGGTAAGCTAAAAATTCTTGTGTTGCCGTATATGTGGTTGTTTGTTCACAGGAAGAGTTCCCACAATATCGTATACGGGGCAGTTGTCAGGATATTGTATATCGGTATTATAATTCTTGTGGGTTATTATCTCCTGTTCAAATCGCTTCCCGTTGAAACAATATTTTCATCTGTTTACGTTTTTATTTTTCTTATTGGAATTATAATTGCCAATGCATTGCACATATTACTGGATGCTTTGCTCTGAGCGTTTTGATAACCCGGAGCCGTCACTTTTAATATATTCTTTCTCCATACGTACATGAAGAATAGGACTTATTTATTGTACAGGTTCATGGCAAAAATACCAGGTGATTGGGATTGTGAATAAATATTACATAGTAATCTTCATTGTTGTGTTGTTTTCAGGATGCATAACCACTGAAGACGGGGTGCCGGCTTCAAAAACTCCTGAAGTAACAACATCTCCAACTGCACCCGCAATAACCCTGACGCCAACCGTCTCTTTACCCCCCGGTCATGCACCGTCAACACCATCCGCGACTACTACTGTCCCCGCACCAGCACCGACAGCAACCGTCCAGCCTTCAGAGACTCCGCAAAAACTCGATGAAAAAGCCCATGCATCACTGTATGAAAACAGCTCGGTTGCCGTAGAGGTCAATTATCGAGAATATGTTGACTGGTTCAGGAATTACAACCTTAATATAAGGTCATATACTCCGCAAGAATATATCTGCGGTCAATACACAGTTGATATGATTAACGCCTCGGAAAAAGCCGGATATAAAGCTTACTTCGCTGCTGTCCTGTTTTCTGATGGCACCGGGCATGCGATTGTATCATTCAAATCAACGTTTTCCGGCTTTACCTCGTGGTATTTTTTTGAACCCCAGACAAACAAACTGTTGACGCCAGAGGGGCTGGCACAGGAGCTCAATAGGAATATGGGAAAAATTGTTACCGAAGTAAATATTTATGGCTATTTCGATGATGCCAGTGACAACGACCCATCAACGTGGCGATTTGCATACCCATTATACAATAAAAAATACTGACTATATAACCATATATATGCCCGGTAATGGGTTCTTAATTGCTTAGTGCCACACTGCAACTCGCCTATTTTGTTTTCTCCAATTTCAAATCATCTATATGCGCCATTTCTTCAACATCAAGAAGTATCGACATCTCCTGCGTATCAATATCAATGCCGTGCTCCTGCACCAGTGCCATGGGGTTCGTGCCGCCTATTACCACAATCCCGATTTTATCCCTTCCAACCTGGATGCCCAGCACATCGTTATTAGGTTCGCCCACTTCAAGTATGCAAGAAAAACCCGCTTCAACAAGCGAATCAAGCACCTGTTCTATCTTATCGCGCGAAGCCATGGGAGCTTCCCGGAGATTCGCAAGTATCTTGCCAGAACCGGTATCGATCATCCTGGTTACAGATGTGAGTTCCTGCGACATCAATACATCAAGCGGGTCGATTGTTGTACTTTCATACGTCAGGATGTCGGTAAACCTTACAGGTGAACCGTCATGTATCTCCACGACTCCCCCGAATTTAGGTTTAACAGGTATGCCGGCTTTTAACAACACGCCGTCTATAGTTATGCTGCAGGCTGTGGCTATGCCTATCTTCCCGTTTTCAATATTGACATTCCCGATTTTTTCGCCGGGGCGTATTATTTTTATATACGGGCTGACCGACAGACCGCTATGGACAGCCTGTCTGATGTAACCAATGACTTTATTAAAATCGGATTCATTAACAATGGAGATATTTACGATTATCCTGCCCCTGTTTTTTTGAGGGTCAAAGGTCACCTCATACATTAAATTCTCAATTCTTGAGATTATAAACATTATATCATTCATCTTAATTCAACAAGCATGTATAATTACAATGCATTATAAATATACCGAATCTGATAAACCTTCCTAATATATGAATGTCTTCAGGTTCATCAAAAGGATAAGATTAAGTATTTCAGTCAGGTAAGAAGTATAATGTCCATGCATAAGCAAGCAGTTATTGATATTGTAAAAAATATTTTCACGTATTACGGTTACAGCGTGAGCTCTTCGAGCATGTGCGACCTGCTTGCAGAAAAGGATACGGAGCGCCTGCTCATAAAATTCGAGAACGACCCGAATCCCAACAGCGCCAGGTATTTTTCTAATATCGCGCAAAGATACAGGGGTAAAGGCATGCTGATTTCTGAAGCCTTTGATGAAAAAACACGTTTGTTTGCTCTTGACGACGGGCTTATGCTGTGGGACAGAAGCGAGCTTGAATCACAGATAGGCAGGGCTGTTCTGGGAGGTATGGTTCCCGGGGAGAAGGTAGCGTTTAATGAGAAAATTAATTCTACAACCATGCAGGTTCCGGCGGAGACGCAAGCTTCGAAGACTGAATATGAAAAGACCCTGAAGATACTTCTTCGTTCGGTTCCGGTTAATATCGGAAAAACCGATGCCATTTCCATAGCCGAAGCAAAAGTGGGGACTGCAAAAAGCCATGTATTAAAATTCATCCCTGTCTGGTATTACAGTTATTCTTTTAAAATCCAAAAGACGTTCAAATCAAAGGTGGTGGACCTCTCAGGCGAGGGCGAAGGATGTATAAACGCGCTTACCGGGGAAAATTCGTTTATCAAATACAAGGAAATCCATGACAATACCTTCATACCTACCCAGAGTTATGAGATAAAACAGCCTGTGGTGCAGAAAAAAGACGCTGTGAGTAAAGCATTAAATTCCATTGTCAGGGAACACGCAAAAGAAATCAGGCTGAATGAGATGATTGGAGATACGATAGTATTTGAAAACAAGATGTTTGCTCCCGACCCCGGGGAAATTAACCTGAAGTTGGAGCTGCTGCATATTCCTGTCTGGGAGATTAAAGGCAAGCGCGAATCAATGGAAATTAACGGGTATGATGGTCATATCATGGCTGTGAAGCTCTATAATGATGCGGATATGGTTTGAACCTGCATCATGTGTTGAATCTGATTTTGAGTCTTTTTATTAGCTTCTGGTACGAAAAAACCACAGAGCGCGCAGAGGACACAGAGAATTGCTATAAATTTTTTTGATGGGTGGGTGTTTTTGTTGAAGGGGGGATTGAGAAGGTGTGTTGGGGATGGAATCATTCGTATTTTAGATTGATGATGGGAGATATATCAGGCTAAAAACGGTAACAAGCCTCGTTAAGTACGGGGTTATGATAGATTGTAATTACCTCTATCCTTTTTATTTCGGAGGTACATTTAATGGTGCGCCAAAGAGAGGATATGATAAACACCCGCCCCAGCATTCATCATTTGAATAAAAATTGCAATTACTACACTTTGTAGATTGTCGATTTGATTTAAGTATATTTATATCTTTAACGAAAATATTTTTTGGTTTGGTTTTTAACAGATCAGATATATTATGTCTAATGTGTAATTCTACACAAGGTTGAATAGTCTGCCCATCAGGATTTATAACAAGTGAGTTAGTAGGTAATGAACATTTACCCTTTAACTTACAATTGGATATTAGAAAATCTCGTTGCTCTTGATTGAATAAACATAATGGTGTTGCTCTAGAAATTTTTACTGGAATATATTCAGAATATAATTTTTTTGACAAGTCGAAAATTATTTTTCCATAATCTATACTATTATCTATAGGATACAAAATCGAGATTGACACAGAGTCTGCAAACTCTTTGGATAATAAAATAGCCTCGTGAATATTTTCTTTTTCAAACTTTTCGTCGATGTTGAACCGTAAACGTATCTTAGCCCCTTTCTTTTTGTAAAATGAGAGATTCCATATTATACTATCCTTTAATTCAGGATTGAAAATATTATTACCATTTATTATTAAATTATTGGGAATAACTTTTAAGGGAATGGTTGCATTTGTAAATATTGCAACGTTTTTGTTCCTATTATGCAAAAACAAAATAGATTCATTTATAAATTTCCACTTTGTGGGCTCTCCACCAATAAAAGCGAAATTATTATACTTTGATCTAAAAAACTTAAAAATCTCAACAAATTTCGTCCATGATAAATAATTTGGAAAATCTTCTGTGTACTTTTTTGAATAACATTTGTTACATTCTAAATTGCAATTATATGTTGGAATAATATATATCTGCAAGATCAAATCCACACTTTATCAATTATCATGGCAATCTCAATCAGGGCAGTCTTCTGGACCGCAATCATCAGGGCAGTCTTCTGAACCACAATCATCAGGACAGTCCTCTACTGATTCTATAACTTTTCTACCTTTAAAAACTCTAATTATACTTTGTATTTTTTCCTCTTCCTCCTTCTGTCTTGCAACTGCCTTAGATATTATCTCCATTAATTTCTTCATGTGTTCTTCATCAGATTTTTTAATTTCTCGAATTTCTTTAATTGCCTTTTGATTAACTTTTTCTTTAAGATATTTCTGTGCGTATTCAATGAATCGCTCCGTCTGATACATATAAAAATCTGCACCAGCGGTAGTGAATATCTCATTAATCAATTCAGGTTGAGGACCAATTGTTTGTACATTGAATTTTAGCCACCAATCCTCTTTTCTATCATCAGTAACAAAAATAATAGGTTTCTTTATTGATTTGGCATGGTCGATGATTTGAAACCACAAAACTAAGTCTCCATATTCTCTAACACCATCTTTCTCTTTATCTTCGAATCCTGGGGGTATCTTACGCTCGTATCTTTTTTTACCAGTCTTGTATATCTCCTCCAGTTTTTCGGGGGAATAAGATGAACCCACTTTCCCATTAAATAGTTCAGTAATTTTGTCTCTAAGTTCATCATCAGCACTCAAGTCTGGGTGCTTTTGTTTGAGGATATCCAAATCTTTCTCAATTTCATTAAAATTATTTTTTATTTTTTCGAGAATATCTGCTACTTTGATAAATGGATGCATTTTATAAGTATTCAATTCTTTTTCAATTTGTTTTTGTTCTTTTGTAAGCAATCCCTGAATATCTTTATAAGCTGATTCCTGTTTTCCAATTACTCCTAAACGTCGCCTTTGATATTCCGAAGCAGCTTGATGCGGAACCCATAAGCGGTCAGAAAATTTGCTAAATATATCAATTAACGTTTCACTTGTTTCTTGAGAATACCTGTAGATATTCAAAAGAACATTTGCGTCAAAAACTAATACACTATCTTTCCACAATTGAGAAAATTCTTCCTTTGTAGGCTGATA
>JBAQYK010000073.1:0-2876 GCA_049299995.1 Candidatus Methanoperedens sp. | reverse complement strand
ATCCCCAAGGTCGCGCACGCTATCATAAGCGGCTTTAAGTCCTGTGGAATATACACCGTCGTCGTTGGTTAAAAGAATCCTTTTCATTATAACCACATAGGCTTCAAATGAAATAAATCTGTGGTTTATTACTCTTTGCCGCCCCAAATACTGCCCATGAATCCCCAGAAATCTATATGAATGATGGGGTTGTATGCGAAGAAAAATGGAGATTTAACTATGGGAAATATTAGACCCGGATACATAAAATCATTGGCGCACCAGTTACTTGAAGAGCATAGCGATGTGTTCACTTTAGATTTTGCACAGAACAAAGAGAACGTAACTAAATATACAGATGTTGAGAGCAAGGTTATAAGGAACCGCGTAGCGGGATACATAGTACGCCAGTTAAGAGTAAAGGCTGTCAGAAAGAGATAAAAAATATGAAAAACTTTGGGAAAGTTTTTTCAAACGAAGGGGTATGCGCCATACCCCTATACGTCATAAAGGGGCGTAACCCTTTATGATAGAAGGTGTTCTGCCTGCCCTTATTACTCCTTTCACAAAGGATAATAAAGTAGATAAACATGGGTTGGAGCGGAACATCGGATTCTTGATTGAAAACGGTGTCTCAGGCATTGTTCCATGCGGGACGACCGGAGAATCAGCAACTCTTTCTATCAAGGAACATGAAAAGGTCATTGAAATCGCGGTCGAGTGCTCGACCGTTCCTGTCGTTGCCGGTTCAGGTTCAAATAATACGACAGAGGCAATAGAATTAACGCGGTTTGCCATGGATGCGGGCGCTGATGCGGCTCTTTTGATAACTCCGTACTATAACAAGCCCAATGACCGGGGCATGCTCGCTCATTTTAAGAAGGTTGCGAATGAGGTTGATATACCAATTATTTTATACAACGTACCTTCGCGTACAGGCATCAATCTCAAGCCAGAGGTTGTGGCGGAACTTGCAAAAGAAAGCAATATCGTTGGGATAAAAGAAGCGAGCGGCAACCTTGAACAGGTTACGCGGATTATCGAACTTACGCAGGACGAGGATTTTGTAGTGCTTTCCGGGGATGACATGCTTACGCTTCCCATCATGGCTCTGGGAGGGAAGGGCGTGATTTCCGTAGTTGCGAATGTCGCCCCGAAACTTATGGTTTCAATGGTCGAGGCGTTTCACCGTGGGGATTTGGAAGAAGCAAGGAAACTGCATCTATCGCTTGCTCCCCTTATACGCGCCGTATTCCTGGAAACAAATCCTATTCCCATCAAAAAGGCGGTTGAACTCATCGGGCTTCCTGCGGGACATCTGCGGCTTCCGCTTGCGCCTATAAGCGAGGATAACGAAAGAAAACTGAGAGCCGCTTTAAACGACCTTGGGTTAATGCCCCGTATTTAAATACGGGGAATGATTTTTATGATAAAAATAGCGGTCACGGGCGCCTGTGGAAGAATGGGCGGGCTTATTATTGAAAATATCCTGAAATCAAAGGATTTGAAGCTCGTCTCTGCCATAGATGTTACGAATATCGGAAAAGACATTGGCGAGGTAATGAGGGCGGGCAAGTTAAATGTTTTAGTGGAGGATGCAAACAACATCGATGCAGCCCTTGAAAAGTCAAAACCTGATGTGCTTATTGATTTTACAATCGCCCAGGCAGCGGTGAAAAACGTAGTTGCATGCGCCAAGAAAAAAGTAGCTCTCGTTGTCGGGACTACGGGTTTCACACCAGAGCAGCGCGCGCTTATGGAAAAAGCGATTAAAGATAATAAAGTCGCCGCTGTTATTACGCCCAATTTCTCTATAGGCGTGAATGTTTTCTGGGGTCTGCTGGCTGAGGCTGCAAAACGCCTCGGGGATTATGATATTGAAATTATCGAAGCCCACCACAACCAGAAGAAGGATGCGCCAAGCGGTACAGCCATGAAAGCGGCGGAAGTCATATCAAAAACGCTTGGCAAAAAAGAATTTGTATATGGCAGGCACGGCATTTCCCCGCGCCAGAAGGAAATCGGCATCCATGCGGTGCGCGGGGGGGATATCGTGGGCGACCATACGGTGCTGTTTGCAGGGGATGGTGAGCGAATCGAGATAAAGCACCAGGCGCACAGCAGGCAGGCGTTCGCAAGAGGCGCTGTGAGGGCTGCGGCGTGGGTTTCGTCTGCAAAGCCGGGTGTGTATGAGATGGCGGATGTGCTGGGATTAAGAACCCGTATTTAATTGAGGATTTGTTTCAATTTTTTATTCTGACTTGACCCAAAAATTCATTTCGTGCCTTTTGCCTTCAACGGCAGCATAAACGTAAAAGTACTTCCCCCTCCAAACTTGCTATCAGCCTGGATTTTGCCCCCGTGCAATTCTACAAGCTGCTTTGTTATCGCAAGCCCAAGCCCTGTGCCTCCGTATTTCTGGCTGATTCCGGATTCAAGCTGCTCGAACTTATGGAAAAGCTTGCCAACATTTTCTTCTTTTATTCCGATGCCCGTATCTGAAACAGAAATCCGCGCCATCTCCCCTTCTTTTTTCGCTGTTATGATTACTGTCCCCCCTTCTTCCTTACTGAATTTCACGGCATTGCTCAGTAAATTGAAAAGAATCTGCTTGAATCTCTGCTTGTCAGCCACTATAAACTCAAGTTCCGGGTCAAATTCCGTTTTCAGGAGCACGTTATGCTTCATGGCTTTTTCTTTTATGAGAGATAGCGTCTCTTTAATGGTTTCAGGTACTGACATCTTATCGGGCACAAGTTCTATTTTCCCGGCTTCTATCTTGCTTAAATCGAGAATATCATTGATGAGAGTAAGCAGGAATTGATTGCTTGTAAGAATATTATCCACAAAATGTTTCTGTTTTTCGTTTAATTCTCCAGCAACGCCCTGTGTAAGAA
>JBAQYK010000072.1:0-1716 GCA_049299995.1 Candidatus Methanoperedens sp. | reverse complement strand
TGGGGGACAGGGTTGCGATGGAGTTATTCAGGGGAAAAGAGAAGATATCGCTTAAAACCGTGCTTGAGAAGGCGCCCTCGGCAATGCCAAAGAAACGCTAATCTTACTTAGTTTCGTTGTAGCCAATCTCTTCTTTTGTAAGGTAGCAGGCGGGGTCATCAGCCCAGACATTGCCATATATCGCTTCGGCGCGTACGCGGAAATTCCCGTTGCAGATATCGAACCACTTGCAGTGGGCGCACCTGTCCGCGTTTGCTTTTATAAGCGGTTTCCTGTTTTTAAGCCCTGCCATAAGCTCGTTGCTGGTGTCGGTCCATATCTCGCTGAATTTCCGTTCCTTTACGTTGCCGAAGGAATAATGCCTCCAGAACTGGTCTGCATGGACTGAGCCGTCCCACGATACGCAGCCGATGCCGATGCCTGAGGAATTGCCCTGGTTCATCTGGAGGAGTTCAAGTACCTCTGCCGCGCGTTTGGGGTCTTCCTTTAGCAGGCGGAAATAAACATACGGTCCGTCGCAGTGGTTATCAACCGTCAGTACCTCGATGGGAAAGCCTTTGTCGTGAAGCGCTTTTGTCCTGTCCATGATAATGTCAAGAGTCTTCCTGCTTTCTTCATGCGACAATTCCTGCTCTACCAGTTTTGAGCCGCGCCCTGCATAAACAAGGTGATAGAAGCAGACGCGTGGGATTTTCTCTTTTTCAAGAAGGTCGAATATGGCAGGAATATCCTTCACATTTTTCTTATTAATGGTGAAGCGTAATCCGACTTTCACGCCTTCCGCAAGGCAGTTGCGCATCCCGTTTAGCGCGGCATCAAACGCGCCTTTCATGCCCCTGAATTTATCGTTCGTCTCTCTCATGCCGTCAAGGGATACACCCACATAAGAAAGACCTATATCCTTGAGCACTTTTGCCATCTTTTTATCAATTAATGTCCCGTTTGTGGAGATGACGGCGCGCATTCCTTTTTGCCGTGCATACAGGGCAAGCTCTGGCAGGTCTTTTCGCATAATGGGTTCGCCGCCTGAGAAAAGAATCACGGGGGCGCCGAACTGCGCCAAATCGTCGATTAGTCCTTTTCCCTGCTCCGTGGTGAGTTCATTTTTATACTCGATGTCCTTTGACTGGGCATAGCAATGGACGCATTTAAGGTTGCAGCGCCTTCCCATGTTCCATACGACGACCGGTTTTTTGTCTTTTGAGAACTGCAATAAATGTGAAGGAAGTTTGCTTGAGTCCCGCCCGTACCTGAGGGCATCAGAGGGCTCAACAGTCCCGCAGTAAAGTTTTGAAATACCTATCATTTTTTTATTACTCCATCAGTGTTCGTAATATTACGAATTAATTTTATTTATAGATATGCTCATTCAATTAAATTTATCATTAATCCTTTCTTTTCATCAATTTTGATCTCTATAACAGATGTGTTATCCACAAGCTCTTTTTCAATAAATATATTGATTCCGCCCTGCGTAAAAGTAACATCACCTGCAAGCGGTTTTTTCACAGGGGTGATCTCAAAACGCTTGCAGCATCCGCCGCCGCCTGTAAATATACGCATTGCGTGGGCATTCTCTTTTAACAGTTCCTTTTTTATAAGCTGGATGGCTTTCCCGTCTATAAAAAGCTTGCTCATTTTTTCCTTTTTTTATATGGTCTCTATCAACGGCTCTATTATAACCTGTGTCTTCATTGAATTCGCAACAAGGCATCG
>JBAQYK010000071.1:0-5247 GCA_049299995.1 Candidatus Methanoperedens sp. | reverse complement strand
GTTTTGAACCAGAGCATGTTCTTTCCAATCCGTTTTTTATAGCGTCAAGGGTTGTTTATCCTTCATATGTGAGCTTCTGGAGCGCTCTGAATTTCTACGGCTTTACAGAACAGGTTCCGATCATGGTTTTTCTTGCATCTGCCAGGAAAAAGACGGAGGTAGAGTTCAATGGTTTCAGGTTCAAATACGTTTTAATGAACCCCAGCAAGTTCTTTGGCTACAGGAAGGAGAGGATGGGCGACCTTGATTTCCTGATAGCAGAAGAGGAGAAGGCAATCATTGACAGTCTTTACCTCTCTGAAAATGCAGGCGGAATGGCTGAGGTGATAAAAGCGGTTTATAATGCTAAAGATAAAGTTGATCCTGAGAGACTATTTGAGTATGCATCAGCCATGAAGAACAGGAGCCTTTGTTCAAGATTAGGATACCTGTTTGAGAGATTCGGCGCTGATGCAGGGATGTTATTGGAATGTTCGTCGAATGAATACGTCAAGCTTGATCCGGCAAGAAAAAAGAGCAAGGTCTGGGATAAGAAATGGCATGTTAACGTGAATATGAACGAAGAAGAGATCCTTGGATGGAGGGAGACCTAGAATGCTGACAAGGAAGCAAATTGAAAAGATCGCCCTGAAGAACAGGGTGTCGCTATTTACCCAGGAGAGGGACTACGTACAGGCAGTATACCTTAGCCTTCTATATTCAAAGACTTTGAGATTCGTATTCAAGGGCGGCACCTGCCTTCGAATTGCTCACAGGTCACCGAGGTATTCTGAGGATCTGGATTTTAACTCAAATCTTGACGAAGATGAGGCATATAAAACTCTGGAAACAGCAGTAAAGGAGCTTGAGTATTTCGGCATCAGGGCACAAATCATGAACAAGAGGATGTCCAGGTCAGGATTTGGCTTTGCCCTGAGTTATATGGGGCCGCTATACGAAGGAAGAGATATTACAAAAGGTATGGTGAGGATAGATGTCAGTTTGAGAGGGGAGAACGTATCTGAAGAAAGAGTAATGGTGCATACAGAATACGATGATGTAAAGACGTTTGTTATCAGTGCGGCAAGCCTTGACCATATATTTGCTGAAAAGGTGAGGGCGCTGCTGGTGAGAGGAATGGCAAGAGATCTCTATGACCTGTGGTTCCTGCTGGAAAGAGGTGTAAAACCCGATATTGAGTTAATAAACAGCAAGCTTGCTCTTTATGATAAGAGTTATTCCGGCGAAGAAATGAGTGAGCGTATAGCGCAGCTTGAGAAGGGCTGGAGTAAAGACCTTATGCCACTGCTTGGCGTGGTCATTCCATACGAGGTTGCGGCGAAGAGGGTGGTTGATGGGTTGATGTCTGGGGTATAAAATAATATGGCGATAACATTCACGGATGAAGACCTGATGTATCTTGATAAAGAACAGGATATGCAATTACGTTCCATCAGACAGGGGATCGATGCCTTGAAAGTGAAAGCTGACACAGCATTTTGCAAGAAATGCGGTCACATGATGCAGTATTTCACAGTTGGAAATGCGAAGCTTCTCCAGTGTGTTTTCTGCGGGAATAGAGTTGCAGAGATGATCAAATTATGAGACTTAATCACGTACCAATTCCTTCAGCCGCTTAATCTTCGCCTGCGCCTCTTCTATTGTTTTTTTCTGCTGTTTCTCCAGTTGAGCGACTATATCCTTAAACCCGATTTTAAGCGTGTAGATCTTAAACGGTCTGCCTTTTCCTGGCTTCTTATCTTCACTCTCATTAATCCAGTCACGTTCCTTCAACTGCTTCATTGCGATGCTTACCTCCGGCTGACGTAATCTGACGGACTGTTCAAGTTCTACCGATTTGGCAGAATTCGTATTTTGCAAATAAGCCAGCGCCAGGGCAGCATTCCGGCTCATTCCCAGAGAAATAAGTGCATCGGCAATTTCCTCATCCTTCTCGTCAAGTTGATTAATTTTAAGAGTTTTCATAGTGATTCCTATAATATATTAGGCATATAGATATATTGTTATTATATTAATATTTCGACAACTTCTTTTGGTCGAAAAGGAAAAGAGGTTATCGGATGTGATTCTTTCACTTTTGTTTAAACAGAAATAAACTGCTCAGAAAGTATATTTTTTATTTTCAAACGCATCCCTGCAATCCTTCCTATCATTACTCCAGCAAGAATACTATAAGTGAAGGCGGTGAGGACAGAACCTTGTATCCAATGCCCAAAAAGCCATGTTCTTGATGCGGAAAAAGCCACATATAATAGCATTATAACAATCCCAATCGTATCAAAACGAGAAACAACTTTTGCCCTCTCTTCATGCCAGTGAATAATAAACATGCGAGTGGCAATGAACCCAAGGGATAATCCCAGGAGAAATCCACCAAGAGATAGCTCGATGCCTATGATACCTTCTAGGACATCATACAGCATAAGCCCGGTCAGGATGATACCTATCACATAAAATAGCCTTATCCTGAAAATGAGCTTTCGGTCTATGTGTTTCTTCGCTGGATGTTCTTTAATATTCAGAAAATTTAAAGTTTTTTTGAAGACGTTTTGGGTGTTTAACATAATTTAGTAAAATAAAAATCTCTGTTTATTCATTGAGTTCTCTCCTCAATATTGTTTTTGGCTTATAAAGCAGGGGTTTGATATAACATTTTGAAAAACTATATTTAGCAAAAAACCAATTCAATTGATCAATTAGGGGCAATATTTATTAAAAAGCTTCAAGATGCTAACATAATGAATGTCCAGAAATTGGCAAGAGCGGAGGTGCCACGATAACCTCATTTTTCAAAGTATTTGTCAGTTCAGTACAGAAAGAACTTGAAGATGAGCGACTCATCATTCATAATCTTATCAACACCGATCCGTTCCTTTCGGCACATTGCACTCCCGTACTTTATGAATATGAACCAGCATCTGCTGATAAAGTTTTAGAGGACTGCTTGAGGTCACTTGACAAATGCCAGGTGTATCTATTGATCGTGGGCGTTCAGTATGGGACTACAACAGGTGAACTATCGATAACTCACACTGAATACAGGCATGCAAAGAAAAGTGGATTGCCTATTCTGGCTTTCATTAAGGGCGAACGTACCATAAAAAGGGAGAGTGGTACAGATGTTTTGCTCAAAGAACTGGAAGCTGATGATTTTAAGTATAAACGTTTTGGCAATGTCATCGAACTTCAGAAAGAAGTAAGAGCAGCATTGGTAAGGCTACTTCAGGAAAGGTTCGGCATTGTTCCAACAAGCGATGAGAACCTGATAGCAGATCAGACCATTGAGGCTACTTCTAAGTTCGAATCTCAACCTTTGATGCGAATCCGCTGGGATGACATGAACCATGACATGGCTCGCCGACTTGTGGGCGCAGCCGAAGGCAGGAATCTCGACGAGTTGACTTCTGAAGATGTATTGGCTGGCGTTATGTTGCGTGGCCTTGTCTGGCGTGAATCGGAATCGGGGGAATACTACGCAACAGCGGCTGGCGTGGTGTTGCTGGCTAAAGACCCTTCTGCAGTGTTCCCTCAGTGCCGTGTGCTTGCGGATGCTTATCGAAGCTCTGTGCCCGACGGGGAACCACAGGATCATGAGGATATTCGGGGACCTATGCCGGTGGTTATTGAGCGTGCCATTGCTTTTATTGATAGGAATACCAGGCATCCCATGAAAGTTGTGGGACTTAACCGTGTGCGTCTTGATGAATATCCTGTTGAGGCTATGAGGGAGGCTCTTGTAAATGCTGTGGCACACCGTCAATACGAAGATGCCGGGCGAAAGATCATGCTTGAAGTATTCTCTAACAAGGTGATTGTCTCAAGCCCTGGCCTTCCGCCTTCCCCTATTACACTTGTCAACCTTCGCAAGGGAACATACAGGCCATGTTCACGTAATCCTGTACTGGCTCAGTGTCTCTCTTATTTCCACCGCATAGAAGAGCGTGGCAGCGGCTTTCGGCGTATGCGCGAACAGATGCTCAATCATGGACTGGATGTGCCTCTTATCGGTACTGATACAGGATATTTCCAGGTAACTTTCCCGGGACCAGGTGCTAACATCGAGCGCCTTCGTGTGCCAGAGCAGTTGATGCGGGTAACTCCGGCAGTGGAAGCCCAATTGAATGAAAGGCAGCGGAAGATGATGCAATGGCTAGTCGTTGGCAAGGAACTTACCACACGGCAATGCCAAGTGGAATTTGAGGTCACCGGTCCAGTTATAGCAGGTGACTTTAGAAAATTGATCGAAATGGGATTGGCTGAAAAACTTGGAGCTGGTCGTTCTACCCGTTACCGCCTTAAAGTGCAGGTCTAATCGTTAAGTAATCGTTAAGTAAAACCCGCTAATCGTAAAGTTAAAGGACATAGACACGAAACCGAAACAAAGCAATATTAATAGCCCATGGTTAAAAAAACATATTACGATATATTAGAAGTCGATAAGAAAGCATCCCAAAAAGATATAAAGTCCGCTTACCGCAGACTGGTTATGCTATATCATCCCGACAAAAACAAGTTGCCGGAAGCCGAAGAAATGTTTAAAGGAATCGCAGAGGCTTATTCAGTATTATCAGACCCAGGCAAACGGAAACAATATGACATAGACCATGAACCGAGAAATGTTCTGCTACGAAATAAACAAGAAAAGATGTGGCAAATAATAAGAGAGCAAAAACAAAGAGAAGCCAGAATAAACCAGATGCTATGGGATTTCCAGGAACAAGAACGTATCAAATATAAAGAAAGAGAAAACGAAGCTATGAATATTATGTATGTGTGATTATAAAAAATTTAAAAACTCCAAAATTCTTTAGACTCCCCTTAGCACCTCCCTCAACTTCCACGCTTTTTAATATATATTTGAATGCTTTTATAGCAGTCCTCACATAACGCCCATGGGGTTTCGCTCTTATCAACGATGGATTTCCACGAATCAAGCATTATCTCCATTATTTCAGCCGGATTTTCTTCACCCTCCTCTTTGAGCATTTTCTCAGTGTCTTTCAGCATTTGCTCAGGCTTGAATCCATTCCTTACCGCAATTGTGATTGTTTCCGGGGACTCTATGTGTTTCACGTCCTTCATTTTTCCGAGCGGTTTTGAACATATGTCGCATATCACCTGGGCACTGTCGTCCCTGCCCGACATCTGCATGAATGTTTCAACAATGTTCAACCCATCGTCTCCCATTTCTACCAGAAGGGTTTCTGAAGGAACTTCGATTCGGGTCATGATTTTATACTCTTAACT